>JAOUDR010000567.1 GCA_029859185.1 Gemmatimonadota bacterium | reverse complement strand
CCGGCAGCGGGCGCCATGTGGTTTGGCCTGCTGTTCATGGCGGGCATCACGTCGTCGCTCGCCATGGGACAGCCCATCCTCGCGTTCTTCGAGGACGAATACCGCATGTCACGCATCCGCGCGGCCGTGCTCTTCGGGGGAGCCACGTTCGCCCTCGGATTCCTGTGCGTCTGGCTCTATCCGGGGGGCGCGTTCGACGAGTTCGACTTCTGGACCGGCACGTTCTCGCTCGTCGTGTTCGGCCTGCTAGAGGTGATCGCGTTCGGCTGGATCTTCGGGATGGAGCGTGGCTGGGCCGAGATCACGCGCGGCGCCGACATCGCGGTGCCCCGGTTCTTCCGCTTCGTGATTCGCTATGTCACCCCGTTGTTCATTCTGGTGGTGTTCGTCGGCGCCTTCATTCAGCCGACCGGCGGGCACTGGGGCGCGGCGTTGTGGTCGCTCTTCCAGGGGGAGGGGTGGCCCTTCGGCCCCGACAGCGTGATGGGACGCCTGTTCCACGTGGGAAGCGCCGAGGGCTGGCTCGACGCGAATGGGAGGGTCACGCGTACGGCGATCCAGGACGGCACTCGTACGGTGCTCTTGTTGGTCTTCCTCGGAATCGCGTGGCTCGTTCACCTGGCGTGGCGCCGCAAGGCGCGGGAGGCCGCATGACGTGGTCGGCGTGGCTGCTGCTCGGCGTGACCTGGACGATCATCGCGTACTTTACGGGCCGGTTCTTTCTCGGGGTCCTGCGCGCTACCGAGGAATCGGAAGGCAACGACGAATACTGACCGGCGGCGGGCGGGCGGTGACCCGTACCGCACCGGTCGGCAGAGCTTCTCCGGAGGGAGGCGCCACGCCGCGGCGCGCGAGCGCACTCTCTGTGTCAGAACTTGCCGAACTTGAGCGTGAGCTGCCCGAATGGCCCGTCCAGATCGCTCGCGGAAACCTCGGGGTCTTCCACGCCGGCCACGAATCGGTACCCGCCGCCGAGGTTTACCCGGAAGAACTTCACGATGTTGACCTCGAGATTGACGGCCGGTTCGCTGACGAATAACGACTCGCTGCGCTCGACCAGGAGGCGTTTCACGGTGAGGCCACCACCGCCAATCAGCACGTGCCCGGTGACGTGGACGATCCGGTTCCAGGAGTTCACGTACTCCAACTCGAGTCCGCCGTAGCCGAACTCGATCTCGCGACTGGGTGCTCCCGGTGTCACAGCGATGTCGTTCGCCAGTCCGTACCCACCAAGTCCAATGACGAACGTATGGTTGATGATCCAGCCGCCACGGCCGCCGCCGAAGACGGCGAACTTGCCCGCGACCGACGAGAACCGAACCACCGGGCCACCGAACCCGCCGGACGTGACGCCGCCGCCAATCAAGGTCCGCTGTTCCTGGCCGGCAAGCTGACCGGGAACCACCATCAGGACGCCGAGCAAACAGAGTGTCATGTATCGCACGACAGCCTCCAGATTCACGATAGTGCCGAAAATGAATCACCGCTCGCATGAAGCAGCCGTGAAACGAACGCGAACCCGGTGTTCCCACTGGCTTGCCGCTACCTGACCGCCGAACCGCCGAGTCTACCGCCCCTCATGCACCCAACTGTTCAGGTAGTCAATGGCCTCCTGTTGCTCCCGTAGCTGATGGGCCAGGATGTCCCCGCTCGTGATCAGGCCGCAGAGCGCACCATCCTTCACGACCGGCAGGTGCCTCACCCGGCGGGCTGTCACGATGGCCCGGCACTCGTCGATCTGGGTCCCGAGTGCACATGTGATCACCGGCGTCGACATCACCTCCCTGAGCCGGGTGGTCTCGGGATCGCGCCGCGCCGCCACCACCCGGCGCAACACGTCACGCTCCGTGAACACCCCAACGACGCTGCCGTCATCCACGACCACCACGCCCCCGATGCCGTGCTCATTCATGCGCCGGGCCGAGTCCAGCACCGTGTCATCCGGGCCGCAGGTCACTACCTCGGCGCCCTTGACGTCGAGGATCCGCTGTACCGTGGCCATGCTCCCCCCTTGCGAAGCCACCCCCCTACAGTGCAGCCGACCGTGAGAGTACGCAACATTCTGGGAGGTTCGGTGTTTGTAACCTGACCCGGACGCGGCCGGCGAGCGATCCTGCGGGGTCGCGAGCCGCCGCAGTCTGGTAGATTGTCCGTGCCACCCCAGCATAGCCGCGCGGCAAGCCGTAGCCCGCTCGATGACCGCGGCGCATCGCGGCGACACCCAACGATGGAGTCAATGCATGAAGCGGTCGCTCATTCTCACAGCCGCCGGGCTGTCCCTGGCCGGCGCGTCCTCCCTGTCCTGCCAACCCACGGTGCACCGGTCAGCGTCCCACGACTTCCGTGTGGTCACCGTCGTGGATGGCCTCGAGCACCCGTGGTCCATCACGTTCCTCCCCGGGGGCGACATGCTGGTGACCGAGCGGCCAGGCCGGCTCCGCATCGTGCGCCATGGCGCGCTACTCCCCGATTCGGTGCCCGGCGTGCCCGCGGTGTACGCCCGTGGTCAGGGTGGGCTGCTCGATGTGCTCCCGCATCCGGACTTCGCCACGAATCGGCTGCTCTATCTCAGCTTCTCCAAGCCCGTCGACGACGGTGACGCCTCGACGACGGCGGTGGTGCGCGGTCGGTTCGCGGACGACCGACTCACCGACGTCGAGGTCATCTTCGAGGCTGCCACACGTGGTCGCGGCCACTATGGTTCGCGGCTTGCGTT
>JAOUDR010000044.1 GCA_029859185.1 Gemmatimonadota bacterium | reverse complement strand
TGACTGGAGGTGTCCCATGAAGGCGGAACTGACCGAAGCCTGGCTGTTTGCCGCGGTGACGCCGGACATCAAGCCGGCCATCCTGCCGACGGTTCGTGCGCGGGTGGCGTGTCCCGAAACAGGGGGAATCAACCGGGTGCGGCTGGCGGTGGATCCGGTGAGTGGACATCCCGCCGTGATCTGGTGCGACCGCTACGACCAGCGGTCCATGACGTGTGGGCGTGGCTGCGTCGAAGCCGAGCGCGCGCTGACCGACTAGCCCGGTTTTCGCTGCCGGGCCTCCTCGACGTCGCCGTCCAGGCCACTTGCACCGCACCCTGGAGCGGTGCCGCCGTAGGGCACCGCTTGCCGTGTGATGCCAGCGCCCCCGGTATATTGCATCCCTCATGAGCGTTTCAGCGCGGCAAGCGCGACGGCTGTCACTCGCGATCGGCGGTCAAGTCGATCACGGGAAGGGCATGATCGTTCCACTAGGTGCGCGCGCGCGCGCGTGGCGTTCGTGGCGTTCTGCCACCACCGCGGCGCCGTGGTCGCGAGCTCCTGCTGAACGATGACCGGCCACGTGGCGTTGGCGGAGTTCTTCATCGTGGCCGCGCACGTGCTGATGCCCACCGCCCCGGCGGGCGTCGTTTGGGCCAGCCTCCCGGTGCTCAAGGCCAAAATGCCTCCGCTCACCCCGGGCGGACTGGGGTCGACGAACGGTGTTCGCGGCGGCGTTCCAGCTCGTCGGCTTCTCGGGCGACACGCAGCTACTGGTCACCTATCTGCTTGTATCAGTTTGGCCGCTGCCTTTTGCCGCGGTTGGAGGGCTTGTGAACATTCTCGGTGATCGCGCGCGCGCCCGTGCGGCGCCCATCCACGCGGGAGCTGATCATGGCTGAAAACGGAGCGGCCGCCGGCGCCGCCAGCGTGCGGCGTGCGCGAGCCGATGAAGCGGAACGTCTGGCCGAAATCCAGGAGCTCACGATCGACTGGGGCGAGCTCCGGAACCTTGGGTGGCGGTTCCACGTCCTGCTGCACCATCACCTCATCACGTCACCGGACGCGATATGCTACGTCGCGGAAAAGGACGGTGCGGTGATCGGCTATTCCGCCTGGACGTACGACACGCGCCGGCTGTACGCGGGATTCAGGCGAACGTATGGACTGCGGGCCGCTTTCGCCGTGCTGCCGCGGCTCCTCAATCCGCGTAACTTCCGACCGCTAGTCCGTGGGATGACCTACACGAAGATCGCACAGCCGGATGATCCGGTCGCCGAGATGCTGTTCTTCTCCATCCTGCCCGAAGGACGGCACGGTGGAGTCGGCGGGCTGATCTTCAGGACAATGTTGGCGGAGATGCGACAGCACGGCGTGACGGCGCTCAAGGCGGCCACAGTCACGCCCGGCAACATGCCTGCCGTGAAGTTCTACGAGCGCCACGGGTTCCGGAAGGTCCGCACCGACCGTTTCTACGCGGACACGCAGGTGGACGTTTACGTTCTCGATCTGACATGAGGTCCACGCATCTCGTCGATGCCCACTACCTCGGCGGCAATGTCAGCTGGGGGGAGCGTGATCCCGCGCACCTCCAGTGCGCCGTGCAGGCTCCCCAGGATTCTGTTGCCGGTGGCCGCGACGATGTAGTCCGTCGGCAGGGGCAGGTTCTTGGCGTCGGTCAGCTTCTGGTGCGCCTTGACGGCCCCATGGACGACTGAATCGACCGCCGTCCAAGATCGGTCAATGTAGTGCGGTAGTGCACTCCCGCGGTTTTGAATGCTCGATTGAATCCCGTAGAACGCGCTCTCCATGGGGAACTCCGTCGGTAGCGGTGGTGCGCGCGAAGGAGGCGATCCTCTGACACCGCGGCAGCAGTGGCCGGCCGCGCCCTCGAGCGGTCTCACTGGAACATCCAGCGCCTCCCACCACGGGCCGCGGCGTGCACCGCGTCCCCGAACCGGCGGATGCCCTCGAGCTGGTCACCCTCGAGCGGGCCATGCCGAACGGCGGCGACATCCTCGCGGAGCTCCTCGGCGGATCGCGCCGCACACAGCACCAGATCCACGCTCGGATGGGTGAGCGCAAAGCGGTAACAGTCGCCGGCCGTCATCGCCTGCGGGAACCCGCGTGCGGGAAGTGGTCGGAGTAGCATGCCCCACCGCGTTGCCGTGTAGGCAATGATGCCGGGTCGCGGGTCCGGCAAGGTCGAGAAGACGTCCTGTTCGGCTCCTCGGTGTGCCGCGTTGTAGCGGAGCATCAGGACGTCGGGTACGAACTCACGCGCCAGACGGGCTGCGAGCGGCCGATCGTGACTGGAGTAGCCAATGGCGCGCACGCCGCCTGTCTCCCGCAATCGTTCCATCGCGGTCCACGTGTGTCCCGTGAGGTACCAGCGCGCACGGACCCACCCGAGCAGGAAAACGTCAATCCACTCGGTGCCGAGGGCACGTGCGTGGCGATCCCAGGAACGCCGGACGAGTCGGCCGGTCGGGATACCGGCTTCCGCCATGAGGACGAGATCGTCCCGGTGCCCGGCCCGAATCAGGCGCCGCAGGCCCTCGACGAGCGGGTGCATCAGGAAGTGGAACAGAAAGGTGTTGATGCCGTGCTCGTGGTAGGCGCGCTCGACGTGGTCCGCGGTCAGGCGGTGGCGATCCGACCGGTAGGTACGGACGGACCACGCCGCGAGGGCGAGCGGCGTGATCCGGAGTCCGGTCGCGCCGAGGGGATGCCGAGGAAGGCGGTCGTCCATCGCGATCTCCCTGTCTCCCGGTCCCGTCGAGACCGCTGTTTGCGGCTACGGGACGATGTCCGGCAGGTCCGCGTCCCGGACCCGCTGCCGGAATCTCGCCAGGTCTGTAGTCACCCACGCCTCGAACGCACGCGCGGCGTCGTCGAGCCGAGCGTGGAGCACATCGTGGACGCTGAGCTGCTGCGTCGTCGGCGGGAAATCGGCTCCATTCTCCGCAACGTCGCTGAGCAGCGCGGCGAGCCTGCCGTAGAGCCGCATCGGCGCGCGGAACGAGTCCTCGCGGGCACCGGTGAGGTTCACGTCGAACAACGCACCGGCGACCTCGATGGCCCGATCCTCTACGGCGCGTGCGCTGTCACGCAAGGCCGCAGCCACATCCGCGTCCTTGACCGTCGATTTGTCGTCCAGAATCCCGCGCATGTCCGCCAGCTGCTTCTTGATCCACTCGATGCGATTGATCATGTCGACCGTACGATCGAGGTCGGCACGCAGCTCGAGGGCAAGCTCCACCTGTTGGCGGATATCGGCCTCGGTGCCCGTGGAATAGGGGTCTTTGCGGACCTCCACCGAGGTGGTGGCCGAGTCCGCACCGACGGCGACGACAATGGTGTATACCCCCGGCGGCGCCAGCCCGCCGCGCGTGGAGAGGTCCAGATCCCACACGACCAACCGCCGCCATCCATCATCGTTGAGCGGGACCCAGGACCGGCCCGGGGGCGGTGTGCGGAGTCGCGGCTCGCGCGCGCCCGCGTATCGGAGATCCCACCACGCGCGGTTCAGCCCCGGCTTCGCGGGACCCGTGAACGTGCGCACCGTGTCACCCGCCGCGTCCAGAACGACGAACTGCGCCGACCGACTGTCGGTCGTATCCGCCGGATCGCCCCGGAGGTGGTAGTCGATGGTCGCTCCATAGCGCGGGTTCTGCCCCGTCGAGAAGCTCGGAGCGCTCGGCACATTGTGAATCGCCCGGAACCGGTAGGCGGGCCGCGGCGCGAAGAGGTGAAGCGGAGCGTCCAGCATCCCGGGCTCGATCGTGCGCAGGGAGGTCAAGTCGTCGAGGATCCAGATGCCGCGGCCATAGGTGGAGACCACGAGGTCGCCGAAGTGTGGCTGCACCGTGATCCATGAGACCGGAGCGTGCGGCAGGTTCAGTTGGAGCGGCTGCCAGTGCGCACCGTCATCTCGTGTGAAGTACAGCCCGTTCTCCGTGCCAACGAACAGCATGCCGCGGCGCACGGCATCCTCGGCGACCGTATGCGCGTAGCTGAGGACCGAGCGTGGGATGCCCGCGTCGATCCGTCGCCAGGTCTTCCCGTACTCGGTGGCCTTGAAGACGTACGGCTCGAAGTCGGCCATCTCGTGCCGGTCCACCACGACATAGGCGGTCCCTGCGTCGTACCGTGATGGCACGATCGCCGTCACCTTGCCCCACGTGGGGAGTCCGCGGATGTTCGCCGTCACGTTGGCCCATGTGCCACCACCATCCCGCGTCACATGGACGAGTCCATCCCCCGAGCCGGCCCAGAGGACCCCCGCCTCGAGGGGTGACTCGGCCAACGCATGCAGGACGGGTGCATCGAAGGTCATCAGGTTGTCCACCGCCACGCCGCCGGAGGTTCGCTGCTTGGTCGTGTCGTTCGTCGTGAGGTCGGGACTGATCTCGTGCCAAGTCTGGCCGCCGTCGGTCGTCTCGTGCACGTACTGGCTGCCCACGTAGACGTGATTCGGATCGTGCGGTGAGAGCACGACAGGGAATGTCCAGTTCCATCGGTACCGGAGCCCCGCCGGTGCCCAACCATAGCCTCCCTCGGGCCAGACACGGACGTCGCGGGCCTGACCCGTCATGAGGTCGTAGCGCTGCAGCCCGCCATCGTAGCAGCCGGACCAGACGATCGTGTTGCTCACCGTGTCGGGGATGCCAAACCCGCTCTCGCATCCTCCGAAGGAGTGCCAGTGGCCCTCGGTGATGCCGCCGCCCGAGCGCGTGTTACTGGGACCGCGGTAGGAGTACCCGTCCTGGCGGTTCCCGTACACGTGATACGGCACGCGCGTATCGGTGAAGACGTGGTACATCTGCGCGATCGGCAACACGATCCGTCGATAGCTCTCGCCGCGGTTGAGCGTGATGCTGACACCGCCGTCGTGCGCGACCATGTAGCGATCGGGATTGCGCGGGTCGATCCAGATGTCGTGGTTGTCGCCGCCGGCGCCGTACCCGCTCACGAGGGTCGCGCCCCCGTCCTTCGACACGGAGAATCGGACGGAGACGAAGTAGAGACGATCCCGGTCGTCTGGCGAGACGGCGAAGCGGGTGTAGTACGGTGCCCGCTCCGCGATGTCGTGATTGCGGGTCACGATCCGCCAACTCGCGCCCCCGTCATCTGACCGATACAGCGTGGGATCGGCCTGTTCGAGCAGAGCGTACATCCGGCCGGGATCACTCGGTGCGATGGCCACGGCCACCTTCCCCACGTCGCTGCCCGCCTTCGGCAATCCGTGTCCCACGAGACGCGTCCAGGTGTCCCCAGCGTCCCGCGTGATGAACACGCCGCTCCCGGGTCCCCCACTGTTGAGATTCCACGGCTTGATCTCGAACTGCCACATCCCGGCGACGAGCACGCCGGGATCCGTGGCGTCCATCGCGAGGTCGGAACATCCGGTGTTCGGGTCCACGAACAACACCCGGGCCCACGTCGTGCCACCGTCGGTCGTCCGGTACACCCCGCGCTCCTCCTGCGGTCCGTACGCGTGACCGAGGACGCACGCATAGACGACTTCGGCATCACGGGGGTGCACCAGGATCCGGCCGATGTGGCCTGATGCATCGAGGCCCATGTGCCGCCAGGTCTCTCCTGCATCCGTCGACTGGTAGATCCCGTTGCCCGGTGACGTCGGCGACCGGATGATGAACGTTTCGCCCGTGCCGGCCCACACGACGTTGGGGGCCGAGGGAGCGACGGCCAGCGCGCCGATCGCCTGCGCGGTCTGCGCGTCGAACGTCGGCTTCCATGTGACCCCGCCGTCGGCGCTCTTCCACACACCGCCCGACGCGGCGCCGATGTACGCCACCATGGGGTTGCCGGGTTCACCGGCGACGGCGCTGGCGCGGTTCCCTTCCGGCCCGAGGTGCCGATACTGGAGCCGGGCGTAGCGCGCCGGGTCGAGTTGCTGGGCGTGGAGGGTGTTGAGGGTGAGGATCAGCGTGCCGACGAACGCAAGTGTGGGGGGCATACGAAACGAGCGCACAGGCCGAGACTCCGGTGTGTGGATTGGTGCAAAAGTGTCGCCGCTTCAAGGGGAGGGGAAGGCGTATCCCAGGTCAGGGCCTGGCCTTCCAGATGAAACTGCGGCGCATGAAGGCCACCTCGAACCCCGGCTACCGCTGCAGAATGGGAAGGTATGCTCGCCACGGCCCCACCGCGCTGCCGTAGCGCTTGGCCATGACGCGGGCGATCTGGCCCATGTGGCTCAGGTCGTGGACCACCCACGTCGCGAGCAGCTCTCCAAGCGTCACGGTCCCCAGTTCCGGGTGATGGCCTTCCCGAGCCAGCGTGGCTTCCGCAATGGGAAGGGCCCGCAAGGTCTTCAGGTTCGCGGCCCGCAACTGCGCGAACTCGTCCAGGAGCTGGACAGCGGACCAACCCACGAAGTCCTGTCGTTGCGCGAAGCGATCGAAGGGCTCAAACCGGGTGGTCTCGTGCCCGAGAATGGCGCGCGTACGGGTCATCCAGTCGGTGCGCTCTCCGTGGATGAGGTGGCCCAGGACTTCGATTGGGCTGAACGTGTCCGGTCCTTCGTCGGCACGGAGCCATGCGTCGGGTAGGTCGGCCAGCCAGGAGCGCAACACGATGGGGGTGCGCTCGAGGATGGCCAGGGCATCGGCGAGATCGAACGCTGCTGACGATGCGCTCATGGATGAACAGTAGCCGGGCCTCGGGGTCCGTCAAAGATCCGCGTGGGTGTGCGGGGGCGGGTCGTGCGAGCAGGCGGGTAGTGGATTATCCTACGGCATATTCTTCCAGGGTACCCAATTCATGGCAGCGCATCCGGAACCTCCCAATCCCGATCTGTTCGAGAAGCTCGGGGCCTTCTACCTCGGCCGTGGATACGATCTCGACGCCGAGGGCATCACATCGGATCTCCTGCTGTACGATGCCAAAGACCTGACGACCCATGCGGTGTGTGTCGGGATGACGGGCAGCGGCAAGACCGGGCTCTGCCTCTCGTTGCTGGAAGAAGCGGCAATCGACGGCATTCCCGCCATCGCAATCGACCCCAAGGGGGATCTCGGCAATCTCCTGCTGACATTCCCGGATCTCGCGCCGAGCGACTTCCGGCCATGGATCGATGAAGCGGAAGCCGGCCGGAAAGGTGTCACGCCTGACGCCTACGCCACTGAGGTGGCCCAGTCGTGGCGCGCGGGCCTGGCGAGTTGGGGGCAAACGGGGGACCGCATCGCGCGCCTGCGTGCCGCCGCGGACGTCGCGGTCTACACGCCCGGGAGCAACGCGGGATGGCCCCTGACCGTGCTGCAGTCCTTTGCGGCGCCGGCCAGCGCCGTCCGGGACGATGCCGATGCCCTCCGGGAACGGGTGTCGTCCTCCGCCTCCGGGCTGCTGGCGTTGCTGGGCATCGAGGCGGATCCCGTGCGCAGTCGGGAACACGTCCTGCTCTCGACCATTCTGCAGGAGGCCTGGGGCCGGGGCCAGGACCTCGATCTCGCCGGACTGATTGGCAGTGTCCAGTCACCCGGCGTGGAGAAGATCGGCGTGATGGCACTGGAGACGTTCTTCCCTCAGGCCGATCGCATGGAGCTCGCGCTGCGCCTGAACAGTCTGCTGGCGTCCCCCGGCTTCGCGGCCTGGCTCGAGGGGGAGCCGTTGGACATTCCGAAGATGCTGTGGACCGCTGACGGGCGACCGCGGATTGCGATCCTCTCGATCGCCCATCTGTCGGAACCCGAGCGCATGTTCTTTGTGACCTTGCTGCTCAACGAAATGGTCTCGTGGATGCGCGGGCAGTCGGGGACGACGAGCCTGCGTGCCCTGCTCTATATGGACGAGGTGTTCGGCTACTTCCCGCCCACGGCCAACCCGCCGTCGAAGACACCCATGCTGACGCTGCTCAAACAGGCACGCGCCTATGGCATTGGCGTCGTCCTCGCCACCCAGAACCCGGTGGACCTCGACTACAAGGGGCTCGCAAACACCGGAACGTGGTTCTTGGGCCGGTTGCAGACCGAGCGGGACAAGCTCCGCGTCCTCGAAGGACTGGAGGGGGCGTCCGCCGCCGCCGGGGCGGGGTTCGATCGTGCGCGGATGGACAAGGTGCTTGCCGGCCTCAAGAGCCGCGTGTTCCTGATGCACAACGTGCACGACGACGGGCCCGTGCTGTTCCACACGCGCTGGGCGCTCTCGTACCTGCGCGGTCCGCTCACGCGGACCCAGATCCAGACGCTCATGGCCAACCGACCCCGCCCGGGGGCGGCGGAACTGGCGCCGGCGAAGGCGTCACCGGCTCCCGGGCCGCAGGCAGCTCCCGCGGCAGCGTCAAGCCGCCCCATCGTGCCGCCGGAGGCCGGCGAGGGGTTCATTGCGCCGGCGCGCACCATCGAGGGGAGTCGCTTGCTGTACCGTCCAGCCCTGTTGGGACGGGGCGATCTGCACTTTGTCTCGGCGAAAGACAAAGTGGATGAGTGGGAGACGGTGACCTACGTGGCGCCACTGACCGCCGATGCGGGAATCGATGCCTGGGACGCCGCCGAGCGGCTCGGTGGGCCGGTGGAAACGTCGAAGGCGCAGGCCGCCGCCGCGGACTTTGCCGAGTTGCCCGCACGGGCCGTCAACGGCAAGAGCTACCAGAGCTGGGAACGGTCCTTCAAGACGTACCTCTACCAGTCCGCGACGCTCACGGTGCTGCAAAGTCCTGAGCTCAAGGTCAGCGGCCGGCCCGGGGAGACCCGAGCGGAGTTCACGGTCCGACTCCGGGAGGAAGCCCGGCAGCGGCGCGATGCCGTCGTCGAGAAACTGCGGCGGCAGTACGCCCCCAAGCTGCGCTCGCTTCAGGAGCGCATTCGCAAGGCGGAGGAACGCATCGGCCGGGAGAAGACGGAATACGGTCAACAGAAAATGCAGTCGGCCATCTCGGTGGGTGCAACCGTGCTCGGCGCACTACTCGGTCGCAAGGTGACGAGCGTGGGGAACATTGGTCGGGCAACGACCGCCGCCCGGGGCTTCGGCCGAGCAGCCCGGCAGAAGGACGACGTGGCACGGGCTCAGCGGGATCTCGAGGCGCTCCACGAGCAGTTCGCACAGCTCGAAGCCAGGTTTCAGACTGACGCCACGGCGGCGCAGGACGGCCTCGACATTGAAGCCCTGGGACTGGAGGAATGCGTCATCCGTCCTCGCAAGTCCGATATCAGCGTGAGTCGCGTCGCACTCGCGTGGCTGCCATGGTGGGTGGATCAGCACGGCGTTGCCACGCCGGCCTATCGCTGAGCTTCCAACCGGGGCCGCGGCTGTCAGCAGCCGCGGCCCGCCTGCGCTCCCGGGCCGCACGCAAACGTCCCGTGGTCCCACAGGCCGCGACCCTCGGCGCGGGCGGCCCGTTGCGCCTCGCGAAACTGATCGACGTAGCGGACGTTTGGTGGGACCGTGAGCGTGCGGGCCCACCCACTCCGCACGAGCCACCAGTTGATGAGCATGCCGTCCCGCCACACGTAGGCGAGCGCGCGTCCATACCGATCCGTTCGCTCGACATCCGGCTCGAGCTGAACCCTTGCGCCAGCCGGCACGAGCATCGCGAGCGTATCGCGCGCCTGACGGCCGAACGGCACGTGGCGCATCTCCGGCGTGTCCATGCCGATCAGCCGCACCCGCTGGTTGGGCGCACAGATGATCGTGTCGCCGTCCACGATGCGCGCGACCACACAATCGGTCGTAACCGCCTGGGGAGCCGAGGGACCACCTCGGTCGACCGCTGCAACGCCGCCATCCTTCGAGGCGGGAGGGGTGCAAGCCGCGGACGTGCTCAACACGAGGCACATCGCGGCGGCGCGCCTCATGACGGGAGATCGTTCTTCGGCGGTGCCGCGCGGCGCTCTACCTCGCCCGTCACCGCTTCCACGAGTGACGCGAACTTCCGGCGGAAGCGGCGGGTCGCCGCAGTCCAGATCGTGCGGGCTCCGAGAAACCCGGCGCCGGCGGCCGTTCCGATGATCAGGAGACCAGGACCGACGGTCGGCTCCAGGATGGCGCCCGTGATGACGCCACCGAGGAGTGCCCCGACGCCAGGAACGAGATAGGCGATGATGGCTGAACCGCCACGGTCGGCGAGGATCTGTACCCGTGTGCGGCCGGCGGTTGGACGGACGACCACGGTCACCTGCGTGGTGTCCCCCCACGACTTCCACTCCAGGCCGTCCAGCACTTCGCTCGTCTGCCCGGGCTTCCCCATCACGCGTCGGATGGCCTCCACGACGTCGCCGTAGTGCTCACGCGGGACTTCGCCGCGTGCCTCGTGCTCGGCCGCGAAGTCCGTCGGCCCGCCGAAGATCTTCGCCGCCGTGCTCGGCGCCTCGGCTTGGAGGGCCGCCGCCGCCCGCGCCACGACGTCCGGGGCAATGCCGACCTCCCGCGCGATGCGCTCGATCTCGGTCAGGGAGAGGCCGTCGCCGGCCTCCGACCCCGCAGATCCGGTGTCGAGTTGCGCGGCCTTCCTGAGGATCAGGGCGACTTCTTCGTCAGAGTAGCGCCGCTCCGCCTCGGTCACGCGGTGGCGGGCGCAGATGCCGAAGGCGGCGCTCGACGCGCGAGATAGACGAACAACACGACGCTCCCGAGACACAGCATCAGGGCGAGCCACGCGACGATCTGCGTGGGAGGGGCGCCGTGCGCGCGCAGATCCGTCGCGACCCAAACAAAGGCGGCGATCGTGAACATCACCATGTCGGTAACGAGGATCAGCAGCATCCAATCGGAGTGCAGTGTGGCCCAGAAAGACGAGAACGCGATGACGGGATCTCCGTACTCGCCAATCCAGAGCACGGAGCCGATCACGATCCAGGCGAGCATCGCGAAGGCGGCGAGGAGCAGGAGTGTGCGCATGATCTCCCCCGTGGTGTGGTGTGCCTCCCTGCTCCAAGATGGCCGGATGGCGAGGCCACGCAAAGGGAAACGCCAGGCCCCACCTAGGGGTTGGCGGGCGCCTCACCCGCAGGGATCGCCACTTCCTCTCCCCAGACATACCGGCCAAACCACTGCCAGTTGTGCCACATGGCCGCGAGTCGCTCCTTCGGCTTGGTGATCCCGTGGCCGAATCCCTTGTACACG
>JAOUDR010000566.1 GCA_029859185.1 Gemmatimonadota bacterium | reverse complement strand
GCCCACGGTCGCGGACTCGCGGGTGCCGGTCCATTCCCCCTGTGGCAATCCCTTGCCACCGCCGTGGTTCCACCACACGCCTCGGAAACTCGTGCCGTCGGGCGAGAACACGAGCGTGGCCGGCCCGTCGTCCTCTGGTCCGCCTGCCTCATGCCACGAGAGTCGCATCACCCGACCATCGAGCGTCCCCTCCAGCAACCCGCCGTCGTGGTTGTAGCACCCGACGATGGCGGAACCGTGCTGCCGGATGTGGAAGTCGTTGTAGTCCGTCGCGTAGGTGCCCGAAACGTCGGCCAGGACTGCCATCGGCTCGACGCCGCCAAACGCCCGGAACCCCATCAACTCGGTATACTGCGCGTCACCCTGGTTGCCCGCGATGGTCAGGCGCAGCCAGCGGCCGGGCTCGGCCGGCTGGGCGGCGAAGCGCTGGGCATCCGCGCCGTCCCGCAGGCTCGCGCGCAACACGGCGCGGAATCCCGCGTCCGGGCCCGCATCCGACACTTCCACGACCACGTCCTTCGCGCCACGCTGGGCGCCGTCGACCGACTTGATGTCGAACTCGAAGGCCGTGAACGTCGCGCGCGACGGGAGTTCCAGGACGAGGATGTGCGGCCCCAGCGTTCCCTGCGGGCTCGCCCAGCCCGTCGCAGGATCGTCGTCGAGCATGCCGAACACGTCCCAGCCACCGCCATACGTCTGAGGCCGGACCACCGGCCACGCTCCGGCGGCGAGGGTCAGGCGGTTCGCTTCCTGCCCCAGGAGGGTGGCCGAGTCCACGAGGAGTGCCAGCCCGACGAGGATGAGAATGTGGATTCGGCGGACCGCAGCGACGTACGACATGTGTTCCTCCGGTGTGCAATCGTCAGGCGTGGTTCACGCGTCGGTACGGTCGAGGGCCACGCAAGGGTGGCATCACCCCGGACCGGGCCAACGGTGCAGCGACAATCTCTTCAGGGTTGCGTCTCATGGCGAGCACCGCGTTCCACAGAGAGAACTGTCGCCCTCGAGGAGCAGGCGGCAATCTGGGCCCGGTACGAAACATGAGTGCAGCGCTGACCGAAATCGAGGGACCGCCCACCAGACCGTCCTAGCTCAACGTCCAGTACGCTCCGGCTCGACCTGCGCCGGGACTGATCCTCAACGATCCGCGGTTCCAGGCGCTGCTCGTGAAGTACGCGAACCCGGAGCCGGTGTGCTGACCTAGCACCTCGATTCTCCGTTGCTGTTCCGTTGCTGTTTGGGGCGGCAAGATGCCGTTTCAGCACCCGCAAAGTCCGGCACCGACGCTCGAAACCTCGCAGAAACCCGGCAACATGTCGTTTTGTCGATGTCCCCCGAGCCCAATGGGGTCGTCGGGGTTGCTCCTGCCCGCTGACTTCTGGCCCATCCGCGACCCATTCCCTGTCCCAAGAGCCCGGGAGGTAGACAACGGGGGGCTGATGGCCGATACTGTGGGCCGCCTCAAGACGGCCCTGGCCGACCGGTACACGATCCAGCGCGGGCTGGCGGTGGGCCTTGCGAGTGGAGTCTTGGATCCGCTCGACGAAGAACTCGCAGTCGCGGATTGCGCCGTCGGTGTCGCCGAGCTGTGCCCGCACGTTACACCGTGATCCGAAAGCCTACAGCAACCCTGGAATCCCGGAGGAGGCTATCTGTGGAACTCAACGGCGCAGTCGCGATTGTCACTGGCGGAAGTGAGGGTATCGGCAAGGCCATTGCGACGGCCCTCAAAACCGAGGGAGGCCTCGTCACGATTACTGGCCGGCGCGAGGCCGTGCTGCGAGGCGCCGCGGACGAGATGGGAGTGGACTGGGTCGCGGGGGACGTCGGGCGCGAGGCCGATGCCGTGCGCACCGTCGCCGAGGTGATTGCGAAGCACGGCCGCCTCGACATCCTGGTCAACAACGCCGGCTACGGGGTCTTCAAGCCGCTCGTCGAAATGGAGATGGCGGAATTGGAAGGTGTGTACCGCACGAACGTCTTCGGCGCGTTCCTGATGGCCAGAGAGGCGGCGCGGCAGTTCGTGAAGCAGGGCAGGGGGGAGCTGATCAACATCTCCTCGACGTCGGGACTCAAGGGAGGGCGCGGGAGCACGGCGTACAGCTCGTCCAAGTTTGCGCTGCGCGGCATGACCGAGTGCTGGCGCGACGAGCTTCGTCGCTCGAACGTGCGCGTCATGCTCGTGAATCCGAGCGAAGTGTTGACCGATTTCGCGGCGAAGGGCGGCCGCAGTCAGGAACAGAGCGCGAAGAAGCTGCGGTCGAAGGAGATTGCCGACGCCATCATCGGGGCCTTGAAGATCGACCATCGAGGCTTCATCCCCGAGTTCTCGGTCTTCGCGACGAACCCTTTCTGAGACGCCACCGTCGCTGGAGTGAGTGGCCGCTCACGCCTCTCGTCGGTGGAGCATCTACCGCGCTCGGGGAACCGCTGCACAAGTTGGATGGCGGTCGCGGAGGCCGCGTCAGTGAGACGGTGCCCGGCCCAGGATCTCGCCGTAGGCGCTCACTGTAGCGGCCGGAGCGAGCCGCCGGAGACTTGTGCAGCGGTTCCCTCAGTAGATCAACTCAGCCCAACGGCCTTCGTCGATCATCTTTGCCTTCTGCTGCTCGTACGCGTCAGGCGAGTCGACGATCTTCACCAGCGCCTCGTCCAACTGTTTGCTGATCGCCTTCAGACCGGCCACGTAGACGTAGGTCTTGGGGTCCTGCAACAGGGTCCAG
>JAOUDR010000565.1 GCA_029859185.1 Gemmatimonadota bacterium | reverse complement strand
TGCGGCCGATTCCGTGGGCGCGCGCGCCCGGGCCGACGCGGTGCGGCAGGAGATCGTCGACGGGGCCGCCTTTGCCGATGTCGCCGAACGGGAGTCGGCCGACAGCACATCACGGGTCAACGGGGGCGACCTCGGCGAGACGGCACGCGGGCGGTTCGTGCAGGCGTTCGAGACCGCCGCGGAAGCGCTCCGTCCGGGGCAGATCTCGCAACCCGTGGAGACGCAGTTCGGCTGGCACGTGATCCAGCTCGAGAGCAAGACGGACTCGACCATCCACGCCCGCCACATCCTCATTCCGATCGAGCCGATCGGTGAACACCTCACCCGCATCGAAGCCCAGGCCGACACCCTCGACTTCTTTGCCGCCGACCAGACGGATCCGGCGGTGCTCGACCGCGTGGCGCAACAGCTCGAGTTGCCGGTAGCCCAGGCCCCCGTCCTGCTCGAGGGCAGCCGCCTCCAGCTCGGCCGCTACGTCGTGGGTGACGCCGGGATCTGGGCGTTCGGTGGCGTCGAGGCCGGCGAGACCTCTCCCGTCATCGAGACCGAGTGGGCCTACTACCTGTTCCGGCTCGACAGCCTCCAACCAGCCGGTGTCGCTCCGTTGGACCAGGTGCGCGAGCAGGTGCAGGCCCTCGCGACCGCCGACAAGCGACGCGAGGCCCTGAAGATGGTTGCGGCGCAGATAGCCGACGAGCTTGCCACCGGAACATCGCTCGAGAACGTCGCGGAACGGCGGGGCCTCACCCTCCGGACGCTTGGGCCCTTCACGCGCTACTCACCCCCGCCGGCCCTCCAGGGCGCCCCCGCCGTGTCCGGTGCCGCGTTCGGGCTTCGTGTCGGGGAGACCGGCGGACCGATTCCCACCGACTTTGGGACGTACTTCGTGCGGCCAGAGCGGAAAACCCTGGCGGACACGAACGCGTTCAACGCCTCGCTGGAATCGCTGCGGACCACCACCATCCAGCAGATGCGCCAGGAGCGGGTCCAGTTGATGCTCGCATCCCTGCGCGAAGCCGCCACGGTTGACGACCGTCGCCGGGACCTGATCCGCGCCCAGCGGCAAGCGGAACAGAGTACGCTTGGGCTTCCGGTGGGGTTCTGAACGTTAGCCGTTAGCCGTTGGCCGTTGGCCGCGGCTCGTGGAAAAAGGGGCCGGCTCTCGCGAGTCGGCCCCTTTTCCTACGTCATACGGCTAACGGCTAACGGTCATACGGCTAACGTTCACTGACTCAACTTCTTCGGCTCCCCATCGCTCGTCACCGGGGCGTCGATCCGACGGCTGGGCGGGGCTTCCGTGGTCCCGCCGCCTTCCACGGACTCCTGCACTTCCTTGATGCTCTTCTTGAACTCGCGGATGCCCTTCCCGAGGGCCGACCCCATCTCGGGCAGGCGTTTGGCCCCGAAGACCAACAGGACGATCATCAGGATGACGAGAAGTTCGGTGAATCCGAGTTGGCTGAACGGCATAGGTGCCTCTCGAAGCTAGTGTGCGATGCTCGTGCGTCGGGCGCTGCTCCCCACCCGGTCTGCCTTGTCCGCCTTGTCCGCCTTGTCCGGCTTGTCCGCCCTAAAACAGCGACCGCGCCACCAGGTACGCGATCACGATGCCCACGAACCCGAGCAGGGACACCTGCAGCCCCACCGGGCCCAGCGTCATCTGGAGTATAACGAGATCGAGGTGGAGCGGCCCAACGGTCGGCGTCACCGTCCACGTGAAGAACTCCTTGGCCGGCCCGGCCGGCAGGAAGCGCTTGAGCAAGGCCGACAGGAACCCGCCCAGGATGAACCCCGCCGAAAGGACTCCGAGGTAGAACGCCAGTCGTCTGGGGCCGATCGTCACGTCAACTCCGTCGCTCGATGGCGTAGGTGATACCGTCTCCCAGGGCATCCCGAGCTCCGCTGGCCGGGACGGCCGTGAGTTCGGCGGACGCCTGCTCGGCATAGGCCTGCGCGCGGCTCCGCGCCGCCTCGACCCCACCCCGCTCCTGCACGATGGCGATCACGGCCGCCACTGCCGCGTCACTGGGTTCTGGATTGGCCATGAGGGTCCCCACCGCAGCGCGCTCGGCCACGCTCATCCGTGGCAGCGCGGTGATGAGCGGCAGCGTGATCTTGTGTTCCTTGAGATCGAGTCCGGACGGCTTTCCCGTCACGCGCTCGGTCTCGGTGTAGTCGAGCACGTCATCGGTGATTTGGAATGCCATCCCGAGCAGCCGGCCATACCGCCTGAGCGCCTGCCGTTGCTCCACCGGCGCATCCACCGCGCCCACCTCGCACGTTCCGGAGATGAGGGACGCCGTCTTGGCTTGAATCAGGCGATGGTAGGCTTCCTCCGAGTAGTCCAGCGCATCGTAGGCCTCGAGCTCGCGCATCTCGCCCACCGTCATCTCGTTGGTCACCCTGCTCATGATCCGCAGGGATTCGAGATCGCCCAGGTTGACCAACTCGATCATGGCCCGTGAGTAGAGGTAGTCGCCCATGATGACGGCGATCTGATGGCTGAACAGCGCGTTCACGGTTGGCTGGCCGCGGCGCAGCACCGAGTGATCCACGGAATCGTCGTGGACCAGGGTCGCCACGTGGATCAGTTCCACGCATGCGCCGAGCGTCAGCTTTCGCGAGGTAGCCCGGTCGACGGCGTGGGAGGCCAGCAGCAGCAGGGTGGGCCGAAACAGCTTGCCGCGGATCCGCAGGAGGTGCGCGTTGACGTCCTCGATCATCGGG
>JAOUDR010000564.1 GCA_029859185.1 Gemmatimonadota bacterium | reverse complement strand
TTGGGGATCGACGCTGCGCACGACGCCCAGGAGGCCGCCGGGTGTCACGACCGGCGCGAGCAGCCTCACTCCGTCCCGCGCGCCCTTCGAAAGCACCACCGTCAGCCCACGGGTCGGGGTCGCCTGCCGCAGCACCGTGGCCGCCACGAAGCCATCCGGGAGGCGCCCCGTAAGGGCGAGTAGCTGGCGCAGCTGTCGGTTCTCCTCGGCGAGCGCCGTCGCGTTCATTGCCCGGAGCGCCGCGCTGTCCCGTTCCGCCAGGAACCTTTCGGCCTGCGCGTAGGCCGCCCGCATGCGGCTGGTCTGTTCTTCGATGAGGAGAAACGGCGCGAGCACGGTCCGGCGCACGCCGGACGACACGGCCTCTTGTGCCTGCTCGGGCACCGCGCGCGCGACGAGCGCGAGCCCGACGCAGGCGACGAAGGCCAGGGTGTCCCACCGCGAGGCAAACCGCTCGGACACCATGACTGCGTCAGGTCATCAAAACGCTGCGGTACTTCTCGGGATCGTCGAGGATCCGGCCGGTGCCGCGGACGACGCAGGTCAGGGGATCTTCGTCCACCCGGATCGGCAGCGACGTCTCCTGCGAGAGCAGGACGTCGAGCCCCCGGATCAGCGATCCGCCCCCGGCCATGACGATGCCCCGGTCCACGATGTCGCTGGAAAGCTCCGGCGGCGTGATCTCGAGCGCGCGCCGCACCGCGTCCACGATCTGCTGGATGGGCTCCTGAATGGCCTCGCGGATTTCGCTGGAGTGCACCCGCACGACCTTCGGAATCCCGGATACCAGGTCTCGGCCCTTGGCCTCCATCTCGCGTTCGTCGTCAACCGGGGCCGCGGATCCGACCTGGATCTTGATGGCCTCGGCGGTCGGCTCGCCAATCAGCAGGTTGTAGTTCTTGCGCATGAACTGCACGATTGCCTGATCCAGCTCGTCGCCGCCGGTGCGGATCGACGTATCGCTCACGATCCCGGAGAGCGCGATGACCGCGATCTCCGTGGTGCCACCCCCGATGTCGATCACCATGTTGCCGGTCGGCGTTTCCACGGGCAGGCCCACCCCGATGGCCGCCGCCATGGGCTCGGCCACCATGTAGACCTCCTTCGCCCCGGCGGACTGCGCGCTGTCTCGCACCGCCCGCTTCTCGACCTCGGTGATGCCGCTGGGCACACAGACGACGACTTTCGGCTTCACCCGGAAGACATGCTTGTTGATGATCGACGCGAGGAAGTACCGGAGCATCTTCTCGGTCACGTCGAAGTCGGCGATGACCCCGTCCTTCAACGGTCGGACCGCGATGATCCCATCGGGCGTCCGGCCGAGCATGCGCTTGGCCTCGAGCCCGATGCCCATCACCTTGCCCGTGCCTCGTTCCACGGCCACGACCGAGGGCTCGTTGAGCACGATGCCCTCGCCACGCACATAGATGAGCGTGTTCGACGTACCGAGATCGACCGCAATCTCGGATGCGGGCAGTAGGCTGCCGAACTTGAGCGAAGGCCAGCGCATGGTCGCGAGTGGCTGTGGGTGGCTGCGGGTGCCGCCAGCCGCGAGCCGGCCAGCGTTGCGTGAGCGCCTCAAGTTAACAAGGGCCTTAAGTGACGACAAGATGCGGAGTTAAAAAGACCGGGCCTCGGCAAGCGACCGGGGCCCGGCGGGCGGTTCGGCAGAGGCCCGGTGGTGCTAGAGGACCGACGCCATGTCGTGCAACGGGAGCCCAAACGCCTCCGCCACACCTGGGTACACCACCTTGCCCCCCACGACGTTCAGGCCAAGCGCCAGCGCGTGGTCGGCCTTGCAGGCCGCCTGCCACCCGTGCTTGGCGAGCCGGCGGGCATAGGGGAACGTCGCGTTCGTGAGGGCGAGGGTCGACGTGTTCGGCACGGCGCCGGGCATGTTGGCCACCCCATAGTGCACGACGCCATCCACGATGTACACCGGCGCTTCATGCGTGGTGGGCTTGATGGTCTCGACACACCCGCCCTGGTCCACGGCCACATCGACAATCACGGCCCCGGCCTTCATCCGGGCGAGATCCTCCCGGCGCACCAGGCCCGGCGCCTTGGCACCCGGGACGAGCACGGCCCCCACGACGAGATCGGCCTTCCCCAGCAACTCCAACAGGTTGTACCGATTCGAGTAGATCAGGTCCACGTTGCTGGGCATCACGTCCGAGAGATAGCGCAGCCGGTCGAGGCTCAAATCGAGGATCGAGACGTGGGCTCCGAGTCCGGCCGCCATTTTGGCCGCGTTCGTGCCTACCACCCCGCCACCGATGATCACGACCTCGGCCGGTGCCACCCCTGGCACGCCACCCAGCAGGATGCCACGGCCGCCCAACAGCTTCTCGAGGTACTTGGCCCCTTCCTGCACGGCCATGCGACCCGCCACCTCGCTCATCGGGGTGAGCAATGGCAGCTCCCCCGAGTCGAGTTGCACCGTCTCGTACGCGATGGCGATGCAGCCCGTGTCGACGATGGCCTTGGTCAGCGCCTCGTCGGCCGCGAAGTGGAAGTACGTGAAGAGCACCTGACCTTTCCGGATGCGCGGCCACTCCAGCTTGATCGGTTCCTTCACCTTCAGGATCATCTCGGCCTTCTTCCACAGATCGTCCACCTTGGGAACGAGCTGCGCGCCCGCCGTCCGATAGGCATCATCCGCGAACCCGCTTCCCTCGCCCGCCCCCGCCTCCACCAGAACCGTGTGCCCATCCGCGGTGAGCGCTTCCGCGCCCGCCGG
>JAOUDR010000043.1 GCA_029859185.1 Gemmatimonadota bacterium | reverse complement strand
CCACCACGCGAACGTCGAGGCGTGCCACCTTGGACACGTCGGTCGTGATCTGACACGCCCACGCCGCGGCCAGCGCCCAGACGACCGTTACCCGAAGTAATCGATCCTGCACCCGCAGCCTTCCCACATGCGCTCGTACTGCGCGAGTCGCTCGGCGACGAATCGTCGAACGGCATCCCAGTCGCCGAGGTACCGTATGGCCCGTTCCGGATCGGTCGGCGCCTCGACCGCCGCGAGACCGTCGGCGACCTGCACGATCACGAGATCACCGGCGAGGCCGGTGGCATGTCGTTCCATCTCGGGAAACGCCGTGGCCATCGCCGTCCACTCATCCATGCCCAGCCGGGCCACCCGACCGGCCGCGAGGGTGGCGAGCAGGTCTTGCACGGGGGCGGACGGTGCCGGCATGGCGGCCGATCGTGCTAGTCGGTCGTCCGCGGGGCGAGTCCGTCCACGGGTCGGGGGGTGAACCCGTCGGGGGTGCGCAGCCAGCGCATCAGAGCCAGGCCCACGATCAACAAGACGATGCTGGTCGCCTGCGCGAGCGTGAAGACCCCCAGGAACCGATCATCCTTGGCCCGAACGAACTCGACGAGGAAGCGCTCCACGCCGATCGCGACGAGATACGCGCCAAACAGCCAGCCCACAGCGTGCTCGTGACGCCGCAGGCGCCACAGGAGCCAGAAGATGAACAGGAGGGCGGCCACCTCGTACAGTTGCGTCGGATGGACAGCGAGTACCGTGGATGGAGGCGTGCCGGCGGGGATCTCGATGCCCCACTGGGCGAGCGCCGCGGCCGTGGTGGGGGGCTGGCCTTGCGGGAATTTCAGTCCCCACGGCATCGTGGTGGGCATTCCATAATCGTCCTGGACCAGGAAGCACCCGACCCGTCCGAGTCCATGGCCGAGTGCCAGCGCCGGCGCCGCGAGTTCGAACGTGAAGCGGAGGGGCACGCGCTTCCACCAACCCATGGCGACGACGGCAATGACCCCGCCAAGGAACCCGCCGTACCAGACGAGCCCGCCGCGTGACAGGAGGGGGCCTCCGTGCAGGGCCATGTACCAGAGACGCGCCCCCAGGATGCCGCCGATCACGCCTCCCACGACGACGTCCGCGGAGAACTCCGGGTTGAGCCCGCGGCGTTGCAGCTCGAGTTGCATGACCCACCCGGCCACCAGAAACGCGAGCATCATGAGGATTCCGAAGCCCGTAATCTCAAAGCCGAACAGCGAGAAGGTCAGGGGATACACCGTCATCGTGCGCGATCCTCAGGTCGCGGGGCAGGGAGGCGTTCGGTCACGCTCGAGACCGGGCAACGGCAGCGATGGATTGGCGTCGAGATCGAGGCCGTGGCGCTCCCCTCGCTGGAACCGGAACCAGCCGGCCCGCGCGATCATGGCGGCGTTGTCGACGTTGAGCCTGGGACGGGCGACCGAGACACGGGCGAGCCCGCGCAGCCCATCGGCCATGTGCTGACTCAGGGCGTGACTGCACGCCACGCCGCCGCCAAGCACGACGATCGGATGGCCGGTCTCGTGGACCGCGCGTGCCGTCTTCTCCACCAGCACGTCGAACACCGCGTCCTGGAAACTCCGCGCCAGATCCGCCCGATCCCGTTCGAGGTCCACCGACGCCCGGACGGCGTGAAGTACGGCCGTCTTGAGTCCACTAAACGAGAAGTCGTAGCCGTCGTGCAGCATGGGGCGGGGGAAGTGGAACCGATCCGTCCCCTCGCGGGCGAGCCGCTCGATGGCCGGCCCCCCGGGGTACCCGACCCCGAGCAAGGTGCCGACCTTATCGAACGCTTCGCCGGCGGCGTCGTCGCGTGTCTCCCCGAGCAGCCGGTAGCGGCCCCAGGCCTCGACTTCCAGCAGCAGCGTATGGCCGCCCGAGACCAGGAGGGCCACGAACGGCGGTTCGAGATCCGGGTCTTCGAGCGTTGGGGCGAACAAGTGACCTTCCAGGTGGTGCACACCGACCACGGGTCGATCGAGCCCGGCCGCCAGTGATTTCGCGTAGCTCACGCCCACGAGCAGGGCGCCGACGAGCCCGGGCCCGCAGGTGACGGCGACGGCGTCGACGGCGGTCAACGGCAATCCCGCTTCGGCGAGCGCTCGGCGCACGACCGGATCGAGGGTTCGCAGATGCGCCCGACTCGCGAGCTCCGGCACGACGCCACCGAAGACGGCGTGGATGTCCTGCGACAGGATGACGAGGCTGGCGAGCTCCGGTTTGCGCGGTTCCCCAACAAGCACCGCGGCCGAGGTTTCGTCGCAGGAGGTCTCGATGCCGAGCAGGACCTCAGCCACGGGGCCGCCGCGTCACGACCACGGTGTCCGGGGTCGCGACGCCGGTGAGACCGTCGGGGGGAACGACCTCGAGCGGCACCCGCTGCGGTTCCTCGGTGGCGTCGGCCGTGGCCACCACGAAGACGGAGTCGCGCGTGAGCCGGGCGAGTCGCTGACTGGGGCCACGGACGGTGACGAGCACGGCGGCTGGGTCGGCGACGAGCATCCCCGGGCGGTCGGCCCGGATCGAGACCGGTACGCTCAGGACCCGCTCCGCCATGAACATCACGTCGGCGGAGACCGCGACCGCGGCCGGTGTCACGCGTGCGGTGCCGAGTCCCGTCGTATCGAGCGGCACCATGCGGCGCACCGCCGCGTTCACATTGCTGACCTCGAGGGCCACGGTTGGGATGGCGGTGCGATCCCGCAGAATCGCGTCCGGGCCCATGACCGTGACCGACCCCGGTTCGACGGCGATCCCGCCTTGGACCGAATAGCCGGAATCGGGCGTGATCGTGATCCGCGGCTCCACGACGAGCGTGCGACGCACGACCTCGTCGAGCTGGATCCGGATGGTGCGCGGCTGGACATCTTCGGCCCGGACGTTGAGCCGGGTCGGGTTCAGCAGATCTTGTGGGGACAAGGAGAGTTCGAACTCGCTGCCGGACAGGGTGTCCGGCAGGATCTTCTGAATCGTCGGGGGCGACGAATACAGCTTGATCAGCTCCCGGGTGCTCCCGACGTACACCGCCTGCACCGGTGGCAACTGGCCGGTCAGCGTCCGGCCTGCCGGCGCCTGGACGGAGAGCGCGACGGGGACGAGCTGCGTGGTGGGCTCCTCGGCGGCGACGGCGGCCCAGAGCACGCCGGAGAGGAGCAGGGCGGTGAGCTTGGTCGGCCAGTTGACGAGCACGGCCGCGCGCAGCCAGGCGATCCAGCGCTTACTCGCTGGCAAGCAGCCTCCGGAACAGCGCCTTCTGCGCGGGGTGATCCCACTCCGTCGCCCCGATGATCTTCTTGACGATCACCCCTCGACGATCGAGCACGAAACTCTCGGGCACGCCCGTGGTCTGGTACACCTGCTGGATGCGCCCGGACGGGTCGTGCAGCACGGTGAACGACAAATTGCGCTCTGCCACCCACTCCCGGACGTCCTTCACATCACCCTGGTCGACGGAGATCGCCACGACACGAAGGCCCTGGGGCCCCATCTCCCGTTGGAGCCGTTCCATCGACGGCATCTCCTGCTCGCACGGCCCGCACCACGTGGCCCACACGTTGAGCAGGACGACCTCCCCGCGGAAGTCACTCACGCGCACGGTGTCATCCCCCGTGACGCTTAACACCTCGTAGTCCGGCGCACGCGTCCCGGGCTCGATGCGGGTGATTTCGGGCGTGAGCAGCAGCGCCGCGCCCACGCCGAACCCGATCACCCCAAGTACCACACCGACCGCGATCCACTGTCCACGACTTGCCATGCTGCCTCTCTCAGACGTCGACGGCGCAGCGGCGCCGCAATGCTCGCAACGCGGTCTCCGGATCCGGGGTTCCGAAGACCGCCGATCCGGCGACGAACGTGTCCGCGCCTGCCTGCCATGCCTGGGCGATCGTCTCCAGGGTGATACCCCCGTCCACCTCCAACCAGATCCGGCCCCCATGCCCGTCGAGCAGGGCGCGCGCGCGCCGGATCTTGTCGGTGGACGCCGGAATGTAACGTTGACCGCCGAACCCGGGGTTCACCGTCATGAGGAGCAGCAGATCGAGGTCGTGCAGCACTTCCGCGACGAGCGTCAGCGGGTCCGCCGGATTCAGGGCGAGCCCGGCTCGCATCCCGAGCTCCCGTGCGGCCACCAGGTGTCGCTGCACGTGCCGCGTCGCATTGGGGTGAAACGTGAAGATTGACGCACCCGCGCCGGCAAACGGTTCCAGATACCGCTCGGGCTCCACCACCATCAGGTGCACGTCGATTGGCAGGGACGTCACCCGGTGCGCCGCCGCGATGACGCCGGCACCGAAGGTGAGGTTCGGGACGTAGCGCCCGTCCATCACGTCCACGTGGATGACATCCGCGCCGCCGGCCTCCGCGCGTGTGATGTCATCGGCGAGCCGTCCGAGGTCGGCGGACAAAATGCTGGGAGCAAGGCGGACAGCGGGCATCAGCGACTCCGGGCCATGCGGACGTTCACGACGGTTCCAGGCGCCGACAGCGTGCCGGCACTCGGCTCCTGATAGAAGATCTCGCCAGGCGCGGCGGCGTCGGTGGTCTGTGCAAACGACGTCCCGAGCGCCAACCCCGCCGTCTCGAGGGCGAGCCGAGCCTCGTCGAGCGTCAACCCGAGGAGCGTGGGCACACGGATCGTCGCCGCTCCCACACTCACCACCAGGACGATGTCCGTTCCCGGTGGCAGCGTTGCACCCGCCGGTGGGCGCGTGTTCACGGCGACGTTGCGTGGTGTCGGGGCCTGCGTGGACTCGGTGGATCCCACGCGCAAGCCCGCGCCCTCGATCAGCCGACGCGCGTCCTCCGCGTCGTAGCCGGCCACATCCGGCACCGGCACGCGTTGTGGGCCGGTGCTCACCGTCAGTGCCACGTCGGTCGCTTCGAGCGCCACGACGTCGGGCGGCGGATCCTGCCAGAACACGGCGCCCTGCGGCACGGTGGCGTGCGGGGCGCGGTCGACGGCTCCGACGCCGAACCCCGCGGACCGAAGCGTCTCACGCGCGGCTTCCTCCGTTGCACCGATCACGCGCGGGACCGAATGGCGCGCGGCAAACATCGGGGCGGGAAAGAGGATCGTGGCCGCGAACCCATACCCCACCACGAACGTCCCCATGAACAGGCCCGCCACGATGAGCAGGCGTCGCGGATTGCCCGGCCAGCGCACGGTCCACGGCCCGATCGTGACTGTCTGCCGCTGCTGCGGCGGCGCGCCATCAGCTGTCGACGCTGCCCAGTCTGGACTGCGTGTGGAACCCGCATGGCCCGTCACATCGGCGGTCTCGCGCGGCGCGTCGCCTGCCGCACCGACGTCACGGTGGCGGCTCCGAAAGGCCTGCCACCGGCCCTGCAGGGATTGCAGCAGCGCGCTCAGGCGGCCACCCGTGGCGAAGCGACGTCGGAACCTCATCCCGTCCGCTCCATGCGCGCCGCAAACCCGCCGTCCGTCCCGCGGTCGGGCGGGAACAGCACCAGGTCCTCGGTGCTGCGGCGAAACTCGGGGTGGCGCTCGAGGAAGGCCTGGATCTGCGCGCCGTTCTCTTCCTGCTCGAGCGAGCACGTCAGATACGCCAGGATGCCGCCGGGACGAACGGCCGCCGCCGTCGCGTCGAGCAACTGCGCCTGCAGCAGCGCCAGACGCTGGATGCGCCGCGCGGACAGGCGCCACCGGGCGTCGGGATGCTTGGCAATCGTCCCGGTGGCGCTGCACGGGACGTCGAGGAGGACGACGTCGAAGAAGTCCGTGCGGACGGGGGCGGCCAGGGCGTCGCCGCATGCCACCGCGACACCCGGAGCCGCGCGCCGCACGGTGTCGATCAGGCGGGGCATGCGGGTGCGGCGCGGGTCGCACGCGAAGACGCGGTTCTGACCCGCGAGGCGCGCCGCTTTCCCCCCCGGGGCCGCGCACGCGTCCCACACGAGACCACCGGGAGGCACCGCTACGTGTTCCAGCGCGAGCGCCTGCGCCGGATCCTGCACGACGAACGCCCCGTCCGCATACCCCGGGAGATCATGCACCCGTACACCGTGCACGGCGAAGCCCGGCAGGCCAGCGGTCTCCGTGAAGGAGATGCCCACCGTGTGGAACCCCTCCCGGAGCTGGTCCGCGGTCCAGCGCGCCGGCTGGAGCCATACCGGGCTGTGCACGTTGTTGTGTCGGAGCAAGGCCTCGGTGCGCTCGAACCCAAACCGGGTCACCCAGCGCCCCACCAGCCAACCGGGATGCGAGTAGTGCTCGGCAAGGCCGCGAGCGTCCGTGGGGGCCTGGGGGAGCGGGGGGGCGCCGGCCAGTTCCTTGGCGAGCCGACGCAGGACGGCGTTCGCAAAGCCGGCTGCCCGCGCGCCGTGCTCCCGCTTGGCGACCTCGACGGTGGCGGCGACCGCCGCGTGGACCGGTACCCGGGACAGTTCACGGATCTGGTAGGCGCCGAGCCGGAGCACGTCGCGCATGTCCTCCTGCACCCGGCGCCAATCCCCCGTGATCCGCGGGGTGAGCAGCGCGTCGAGTTCGGTGCGCATGCGCAGCACGCCGGCGCACATCTCGTGGACGAGGCGACGGTCGAGGTCGCTGAGGGCATGGGTCGCCGCGGTGAGCGCCGCGTCGAACGCGTCATGGGCGCGCACGCGCCGTAGCACGTCGAGCGCCGCGTGACGCGCGGCGAAGCCGCGATCGGGCGTCCCCGCCCGCGTCGCCGCGGATGTCCCCGCATCCGGACCACTCGCCGCATCCGCGACCATCATCGCGCGCCCTACGCGAGCATCCCGGTGACGGGACTCGAGGGCACCGCCACTTCGCGACGCGGCATCCGTCCCGACAGAAAGGCCAGGCGGCCAGCCGACACGGCATACCGCATGGCGGTCGCCATGCCGACGGCATCGGCCGCCTCCGCGATGGCCGTGTTCATCAGAATGCCGTCCACGCCTTGCTCCATCGTCAGGCAGGCGTCCGAGGCGGTCCCCACGCCGGCGTCCACGATGATCGGGACGGAGAGTCGGTGCTTGATCGTGCGGACGGCGTACGGGTTCAGGAGCCCCAGGCCGCTGCCGATAGGGGAGGCGAGCGGCATGACCGCGGCGCACCCGGCGTCCTCGAGGCGCAGGGCGGTGACGAGATCCTCATTCGTGTACGCCAGCACCTGGAAGCCTTCCTTGACCAGCACGGCCGTTGCCGACAGCAGCTCGGCCACATCCGGCAGGAGCGTCTGCTGATCGCCGATCACCTCGAGCTTGATGAATTCGTTGAACCCCGCCTCCCGTGCCAGCCGCGCGTAGCGGATGGCGTCCTCCGCGGTGTAGCACCCCGCCGTATTCGCCAGGAGGAAATACCGCGCGGGGTCAACATGGTAGAGGATGCCATCCTCCTTGGTCCGGTCCAGATCCACCCGCCGCACGGCGACCGTGACGATGTCGGCACCCGAGGCAGCGTGCGCGGCGACCATCGTCGCGTTGTCGCGGTACTTGCCCGTCCCGACGATCAGGCGCGATTGAAAGGTCCGTCCGCCGATGGCGAACGGGATGTCCTGCACGGAGACCTCCGCAACCACCTCAGCCACCTCCTACGAAATGCACCAGCTCGATCGTGTCGCCCGCCTTGAGCGGAGTCTCGGCCAACGCCGGCCGACGGACAATCTCCCGGTTGCGTTCCACGACGACCGCGCGCGGGTCGAGGGCAAAATGCTCGAGCAACTGGAGCAGCGTGAGTCCGTCTGGCAGCTCCCGCGGCTCCCCGTTCAGGGTGAACTGGATCGGACCGGTGGTCATCCGGGGAAAAGTACTCGGAAAGCGTGGGCGGCCGCAGCGGGATCGGGCGCATCCCACAGGGCGCGCACGGCCGCGCAGCCGGCGGCGCCGGCCCGGATGGCTGCGGGCGCGGTTTCCGCGGTGATGCCGCCGATCGCGATCGTCCGCGCGGGCGGCGCGGCGCGGATCGCGTCCGGCCCGATCCCAGGGCGGCCGGGGTGGGATGGCGTCTCCCAGATGTTTCCCAAGAACACGTAGTCGCTCCCGGCGTCGGCGGCGGCTCGCGCCTCCGCGGGTGAGTGGGTAGACCGACCGATCAGCACGTCCGGGCCGAGCAGGGCTCGGGCGTGGGAGGCCGGAATCCCTGCACCTGGCAGATGGGCGCCGTCTGCGTGGCAGAGCATGGCCAGGTCGAGCCGATCATGGATGATCAGGGCGGTCCCCGCGGCGGCGGTCAGGGTGCGGACAGCATCTCCGAGGCCAAGCAGCCGATTGGCTGGTAGCCTGCCACGCACGTGGATGGCGCACCCGGGCACGCCGGCGAGGGCTGCGGCGCGCTCGAGAAAGTCGGGGAGGGCCAGCACGCGATCGTCCGTGACCGCGTGGACCACCGGGAGCGTGATCAGCTGAAGCGGTCGCCCGGGTGGGCGCCCCGGCCACGCACCCATTCGCTGGCCGCCAGGCGGGTCTTGCCGTCCGGCTGTACGTCGAGGATCTGGACGAGCCCGTCCCCTGTGGCCACGAGCAGCGCCGGATCCGTCTCGACGATCTCCCCGGGCGTCACCCCGGCCGGTGCCGCGCCGGCTGGCCGGGGGCCGAACAGCTTGATGCGGCGGTCGCGCAGCTCCGTCCACGCCCCGGGACGCGGGTCGAGCCCGCGAATGAGGCGACCGACGCGAGCCGTGCTCTCGTTCCACGGGATGCGCGCCGCCTCGACCGAGAGCTTGGGCGCGTACGTCGCCCGCGCCTCGTTCTGTGAGCGCGATTCGAGGACGTCCGCCTCCATCAGCGCAAGCGCCTCGATCAAGGCGAGCGCCCCAAGCTCGGCCAACCGGACCTCGAGCTCGCCCGCGGTCTCGTCCGTGGCGAGCGGTGTCGGCACCTGGTGCAGGATGGGGCCCGTGTCCATCCCCTCGTCCATCTGCATGATCGTGACGCCGGTTTCCTCGAGCCCTTCCATGACCGCGTGCGCAATCGGCGCGGCGCCACGCAAGGCGGGGAGCAACGAGGCGTGCACGTTGATCATGCCGCGCGCGGGGAGCGCGAGGAGGGCAGGCTTCAGGATGTGCCCGTAGGCGATGACGATCCCCAAGGTGGGCGCGTACCCGCGCAGCGCGTCCACGAACGACCCATCACCGGGCTGCTCCGGCTGCAGCACGGGAATCCCCTCCGCCACCGCCACCTCTTTCACCGGCGGCGACACCAACCGTGAGCGCGATCGGCCCTGGGGGCGGTCGGGCTGCGTGACGACGACCTGCAGATCGAAGCCCTCACCGATCAGTGCCCGCAGCGCGGGCACCGCAAAGGTCGGCGTACCGAAGAACGCGAGCCGCATCGTGCTAGCCGCCTTCCGCCAACGCGGGCATCTGGAGGTAGCCGGACTTCCCCTTCCGCTGCTTCTCCCACCTCCGCAGCAGCATCCGGCGCTTGAGCGGGCTCAAGTGGTCGATGAACAGGACGCCGTCCAGATGATCGATCTCGTGTTGCACCGCCCGGGCGCGATGATCGAGCACCTCCAGCTGCACGCGTTCGCCATCCAGCGTGGTCGTCGCGATGACGATCCGCGTCGCCCGGTCGACGTCGCCGTAGAGGTTCGTGCCGGGAATGGACAGGCACCCCTCTTCGCCCCGTTCGCGGCCGTACCGCTCGAGGATCTCCGGGTCGATCAGGACGATCGGCTCGCCCTCGTGCGTGTCCACCACCGCCACCCGCTCGGCGAGCCCAACCTGGTTGGCCGCGAGCCCAACGCCCTCCGCCGCCCGCATGGTGTCAAACAGATCCTGGACGAACGCCGCCGTCTCCGCCGTGGGCGCGCCGACCGCGCGCGCCTTCTCCCGCAGCACGGGGGAGCCGAGCAGGTGGAGCGGCCGCACGCTCATCCCGCCGCTGACTCCCCGGTGCCGGCGGATCGCACCTCGGCAATCCGGTCACGCTCCACGATCAGACGTGACTCGCCGGACTTGATGGTGAGGACCCCGTCCTTGATATGGACGACCCTGCCGACGATGCCGCCCATCGTCACGACCTCGTCGCCCTGACGGATCTGGGCAAGCTGCTCACGGTGCTTCTTCTCCTGCGTCACCTTCGGTCGGATCAGCAGGAAGTAGATGATCGCGATGAACGCGGCCATCTGGAACAGGAAGATGCCAAGGCCGCGGCCGCCAGGCTGCCCGGCGGGGGCGAACAAGAAGAAGAGCGTCGTCGGAATCACGCGGTACTCCGTGTGGTGTAGCGGGCGAGCCACTCACGGTGCCAGCCGTCGAACGTGCCATCCAGCACGTGACGACGGGCGTCCTCGCCCAAGCGAATCAGAAACCGGACGTTGTGCAGCGACAGCAGTCGCAGGCCGAGGAGTTCGTCGGCGACGAACAGATGGCGCAGGTAGCCCCGACTGTACGTCCGGCACGTCTCACAGTCGCAGGTTCCATCGAGCGGTCCGGGATCGGTGCGGTGGACGGCGTTGCGAATGTTCACCGGCCCGTCGGGGGTGAACGCCTGGCCGTTGCGACCGTTGCGGGTCGGAGCCACGCAGTCGAACAGGTCCATGCCACGCGCGACCGCGGCCAGCAGATCCTCGGGAAACCCGACGCCCATAAGATAACGCGGCAGGGCCGGGGGCAGCCGCGGCGCGAGGGTCTCGAGCGTGGCATGCATGACCGGTCGCGGCTCTCCCACCGCCAGCCCGCCCACCGCGAGGCCGGTCCAGGCTCCGAGGTCGAGCGTCTGGGCCAGGGCAGCCTGACGCAGCACCGCGTCGGTGCCACCCTGGAGAATCGGCCACAGCGTCTGGCGTTCCGGGGCGCCGTGGCTGAGTGCCGCGTGCCGCGTGCGGCACCGCCCGAGCCAGCGCGTGGTGCGGGCCAGCGCGTCCGCCGAGACCGATGCGTCCACCGTTCCCGCCACCACATGATCGAGCGCCATCGCGACGTCGGGTCCAAGTGTCCACTGAATCTCGACGGCGCGCTCCGGGGTCAGATACCGCGTGCTCCCGTCCACGTGCGAACGAAACTCGACCCCGTCGTCATCCACCCGGCGGTGCCCTTCCAGCGAGAATACTTGGAATCCGCCCGAATCGGTGAGGATCGGCCCATCCCAGCCCATGAAGCGGTGAAGCCCGCCCAGCGCCGCGACGACGTCCTCGCCGGGGCGGACGTGCAGGTGGTAGGTATTGGCGAGGACCATCTGCGTGCCGACCGCGCGAAGG
>JAOUDR010000563.1 GCA_029859185.1 Gemmatimonadota bacterium | reverse complement strand
CTTCAGGCGGAATCGGTTGGACAGGGCACCGAGGATCTGCTCGTCGGTGACGCCCCCGGCGCTCACCGCCAGGTCCCAGAGGGACTCCGCCTTCGGCGCCGCGTCGCGGAGTTCACGCAGCCGATCCACGCCGATGATCGCTTCGACCGTCGGGGTGATCCACTCGTCGCGGAGCGGTTTTGTCTTCTGGTCGCCAGGTATCGTCACGCGCGCCCCGTCCCAGGTGTCCCTAGATACAACGTTCGAACTTAACCTCCTCCGGGGAGTCGGTCTATAACATTGGCCACAGGTCCCGTCGCACATCCACCGTCACCTCGAGCCCCCCATCCCGCACGCCCCACCCGAACTCCACGAGCAGCAGCCGGTGGAACGCTTCGACCGTCACCCCGACCACCGGACGGATCCCGTCACTGGCGCGCCACGGGAGATCGGTGAGCGGGCGGGCCGTCCACCCGGCCGCGACGTACGGCGCAAGGCCCAACTGGCGCCCGGTGGAGGCATAACGCCCGAGCGCGATGGCCGGCGCCGGAAGGGCAACCGACCACTCGAGTCGCGCGACCACGGCGGTCCGGCCCCCGTACGCCCGATATGGCTCGCCAACCAGCGAGCCCCGGCCACCCAGCACGAAGAGCCGGTGGGGAGGCAGGTCATCCGAACCCCAGCCCACGTCAGCCCGCAGGCCGAGCCGGCCGGGTCCAAGCGCCTGCTCCGCCGCTCCCCGCCCCACCAGGCGCACATACCGGCGCCCGCGTTGAGCTCCACCTTCGACCGCGACCGATCCCCGCGCATACCCGCCCACGATGCCCCCCGTGCGCCCGCCCACGGCGACGTCGGCCGTCCACCAGTCGCCGGAACCCAACGGTGCGTTCGGCCGGTACGTCCCCGTCAGCGGCTGGGCTGCGCCCATGAGCGAATCCGTGGCCACGAACGCTACGCCCACCACGATTGCACGAGCGGCCGCCTCGATCCGTGCGCGGTCGAGCAGCACGTAGTCGCCGTAGTCCTGCCCCAGCTCCTGAGCCAGAAACGAATTCAGGACCCCGGAGATGGCCGGCGTGTCGGCAAAATCCCGGATTTCACGCCGGCCCGAGAGACCCAGGCGCCATCCACCCAGCTGGTAGCTCAGGGCTACACCGCCGGTGACCCGGTGGCCGGAAAACCCGTATCCCCCCCACCCTCGGATCCGGAGCGGACCCGCTGCGGGACGCACGACGTAGCCCACGCCGATCGCCATCCCCTCCACTCGGTTGACGTGCAGGACCTCCGAGGCCGACTCCACTGATGGTCCATGCGTGCGGAGCCCTGAGATCGAGCGCGGCCCCGCAAGGCGCTGCGCCACGATGCGCACGTCGTCCATGCGCAGGGTCGGCCGCGGCCCGAGCTCAGCGGCCACCGCATCGTCCAGCGACTCCCGCCAGTCGAACGAATCCCGTGCGCTCGGGGTCGCGACGATCTCGGGTCCGAGGAACACCGCGCCCGGCGGGTCCTGATTGAACACGTAGCCGTCCACGTCCCACCGACCGCGGATGATGCCGCGGGCGGGGACGTCGAGCCACGTCGTCCGCCGCCGGATCTCGATCTCCTGCTGGCGCGGCAGCCAGTAGCGCCCGTCCCAGAGTCCGTTTTCCAGGATGACGGCGATGTCCTCGAGACTCTCGTCGAGGTACGCCGCCCGCGTGAAGCTGAACTGCATGCGCACCAGCTCCCCGCCGTCCGCGTCGAGGAACAGGCTCCCGACGATCCGCGGCTCCGCGAAGTCCCGTGGTCGGAAAGCAATCTCGAGCGCCCGAATCGTCCGCCCCGGCAACTCGATGCGCAGGGAATCGACGAGCTGATAGTCGTACGTCTCCGGGCCATCCGGTGCCAGTGGATGCGGGACGTCGCGCACCTCGTCCCCCTCACCCAACCGGATGCGGTCGGCGAACCCGTTCATCACGATCCCGAGGTGGTCTCGGTGGTACTGGATGTCGGTCGGCAGCTCCGCGCGGTCCCGCCATCCGATGATCCGTTGCTTGCTGCGCCCGGTCGCGCGCCAATACACTTCCAGTTCGAGCTGATCGGACTTCACCAGTCGAGGGGGCTCCTCCAGCCCCTCGGCGCCGAGTTGCGCAAGAAAGAAGACGAACCCATGGGCACGCGCCTGGAAGTCGCGCAATCCGCTCGCCGCATCCTCGGCTCTCCGGGCGATGCCGCGCGCGACGAGCACCCGACTCGTGGAATCGTTCCACGCCTGCCCCACCGCCGGACGGGCGAGCATGCCAACAAGCAGGATTCCAAGCAGCAACCGCATCGGGCCGGAATATCCCGGCACACCTGGAAGCGGGCAAGCGTCCTCCTCGTTGCCGCCGCCGCGTGCACGGACATCGGTCTGCCCGGCAACCCGACGGTGCCAACCGCCGCCCTCGTGGTGCTGGCATTGGACGCGGCGGCCCCGGCACCGGTATCCGCCACGTTCTTCGTGCCGAACGGCCGCAGCACGGTGCGGACGCTGCGGCACCCCGACCAGTTCAACACCCTCTACCTCGAGCTGCGCTTTCCTGTGGGGGCACTCGCATCGTTGAACGGGCAGCCGCTCACCGCCGACGACTCGGTGGAGGTAACGGTCCAGCCGCTGGCCGGCGGCTACGGCTTCACGCTTTCCCCGTCCGGCCTGACGTTCAGCGCGAATCCGCCGACCGCCCTCTTCTCGTTTGGTCGCTACGCCGACCCCGCCGCGGGCCTTGCGGTGTTCCCCGACCGTGAGG
>JAOUDR010000562.1 GCA_029859185.1 Gemmatimonadota bacterium | reverse complement strand
GCGGCGGCCGACGCCAAGGCCCGCTGGATCACTTTCTCCATTGCCGGCGTGACGCTCTGTCGCAGCGGCCGCAGCGCGCGGACTTCACCGGAGAGCTGCCGCGCGAGAATGGCCTGGGGTGACGGGCCCGTGTGCGGCGGCTCCCCACCCAGCATCTCGTACAGCACGCACCCGAGCGCGTACAGGTCGGAGCGCCCATCCACCTGCGCGTTCCCCGCGGCTTGCTCCGGGCTCATGTACGCGGGGGTGCCCACCACCATGCCGGTCAGCGTGATCCCGGTCTGCCCGGCCACGACCCCGGCGATGCCGAAGTCGGCGACGATGGCCTGCCCGCCGCTCAGCAGGATGTTCTCCGGCTTGATGTCCCGGTGGATGACCCCGCGACTGTGCGCGTGCGCGAGCGCGCCCGCCACGTCCCGCGTGATGGACAAGGCGTCTTCGAGCGGCAGCTGTCCTTCGCGCGACAGCCGCTCCCGCAGGGACTCGCCCTCGACGTACGGCATGACGTAGTAGAGGACGCTGCCCTCGCCGCCCGAGTCGTACAGGCCGAGGATGTGCGCGTGACTGAGCTGGGCCGTGACTTCGATCTCGCGCAGGAATCGCTCCGCCCCCACCTCCATCACGATCTCCGCCCGGAGCACCTTGATGGCCACGCGACGCCCGTGCTTCCCGTCTTCGGCCAGGTACACGATGGCCATCCCGCCACGCCCCAGCTCGCGCTGGATCGTATAGCGGTCGCCGAGGACGCGCTGGACGGCTGAGAGGCGGTCGTCGTTCATGGGGGGAACCCCCGAATGATGCGTGGGTGGGCCGCCTGCCGCCACTGTCGCGTGGCCGTCCAGTTCGCTGTGCCGGCCTCCTACTCCGGCCCACCCATCTGCCGGCGCAGCGCCTCGAACCAATTGAGGACGACGACGATCCGGTGCGACGTCTCGTCCGAGCGTCTCACCATCACAAACCGTCGCCCCGCGGGATCCACATCGTAGTTGCTGTGGAAGGGCCACCGCGCGTAGCTGGCCGCGGCGAAAAGGACGGTCCGATCGAGGACGCGGAACTCGGGACTCGTCGCAACGCGTGCCGTCAGCAGCTCCGACTCGTGCCAGTAGAACAGCTCCGAGCCGTCCCGGGACCACACGGGCTCCCCGCCGCCGTCGGTCGACACCCGAATGCGCGCCCCCGCCTCGGGAAACGGCGTGACGTACACCTCGAAGCGGCCCGACAGGTCCGAAGCGAAGGCCAACCAGCGCCCGTCCGGCGAGATCGCGGGCGCCTCTTCCTGAGAGGGCAGCTCCATCACGCGTCGAGGCGTGCGATCGACGCCGCCGAGCGGCAGCAGCCACAGGTCGTGCTGCGAGCGCGCATCCTGCTCCCGGAAGACGAGATAGCGCCCGTCAGGAGACCACGCCTCCGGATAGTTCAGCTCGCCGGTGGTCAGGATACGTTCCGGCGTCCCCGTCCCGTCCGCGGCCTTCCAGCGGAGATCGGCCATGCTCTCGGTCTCTGTGGTGAACGCGAGGCGCTCCCCGTCGGGGCTCCAGATCGGGTAGTAGTTGTGGCCCTCGAACGTGACCGGGCTGAGCAGCCCGTCCGCCAACGCCAGCGTCCAGATCTGTCGAGTCGGCGGAGCACCGATCCCGAGGGCGACGCGGTCCCCACGGGGCGAAAAGCGGGGGCTCACGTACGCGTCGTGCTCAGCGATCAGGGGCGATTCGTTGCCTGCCCGATCGACGAGCACCACCGTGCCGCTCTGGGCGGCGCCGGTCAGGTAGACGAGCACGCCGGTGGCGGAGAAGTCCACGTCCATCTCGCCGGTTGGCTTCACGGTGATACCGTCGACCACGGGGGTCGCGGCACCCAACAGCGCCGATCCCCCCGGGTCGAACGGGATCGCCATGAGCACGCCATCCTGCCGGCCGTAGACCAGATGGCCCGTGGGGCTGAAGTGCGGCGCGATCCCGTTGACCAACTCGGTCACCTCCCCCGACCCGAGGGACAGCACGGCCACCTGCGTTTCCTCGATGCGTTCGCGGGTGATCGTGAACAGCACGCGCGTGCCGCCGGGAAGGAGCGCCGGCCGGCCGTGCAGCCGGTCCCCGGCCGCCGTATCGAGCGTCGTGATCTGTTCCGGGACTCCCCCCGTGGCGGGCACGCGCCACAGACCGCTGGTCGAGCCGAAGTAGATCCTGCCGTCGTCCTCCCAGGTCGCCCCGCGGGGCTCGGGGAACTCGAGAATCGTGGCAGGGAGTCCTCCGCTTGCGGGGACCTTCATGAGACCCATGACGGTCGCGTAGGCGACCCATTGCCCATCGGGGGAGAAGAACGGATCGAGCGCCCCATCCGTGCCAGGCAGCACGCTCGCATCGAGCTGTCCGAGCGGTCGGAGGTAGAGCTGCTGCTGCCCCGGTCCCGCCCCGGCAAACGCGATGAGCGATCCGTCCGGCGAGATCGCCAACGCCCGCCGCGAGACACCCCATGATTCGCCGCCCGGATACGGAAGGTCAAACCGGATCGGCGCGCGGAGCGGCGGCGGCACCGATCGCATCCATCCCCAAACGGCGGCAGTGGCGAGCAGCACCATGGAGGCCCGCGTCGCCCATCGGCGGGCAACGCGGCTCCCGACGAGCGCCGGGATGGATCCGAGCCAACCCGTCGCCGCCTTGGGGTTCCGGAGCGCGTCGGCAAACCCCGCCGTCGTCGTGAAGCGATCGACGGGGAGCTTGGAGAGTGCCCGGTGCACCGCAAACTCGATG
>JAOUDR010000561.1 GCA_029859185.1 Gemmatimonadota bacterium | reverse complement strand
ACCTGGATCCGCCCTCGCCTTCCATCACAGGGGCCTCCCGGCAACGACCTGCCACGCGCCTGAGGCGGGCAGCCCGTCCAACGACAACGGCCAGGCCAAAGAGGCTCTACTGGCCCACAACCCACAGGGCCTGCCGCTCCCGCCGGTCGGGACACCGGGCCAGGGCCAGGGCAAGGGCGACGAGCACTGCGCCAACGGCCACGACGACTGACGGAGAGGCGCCAGGAGATCGATGAAGCGAGCTGGACCGCCATCGAGTTCGGCAGCCCATCGGGTGGCACGGTCAACGCCTGCACGTGGGGTCCCGCACCCCTGCGCTGCTCTGTGGTCGCCACCAACCTGGTCATCCCATCTGCCGCAACGGTCGGCAAGGACGGCGCAGTCTATGCGGTCATCGGATCGCTCGTGCCGGGCTCTGCCACGGTCGCGGCCCTGGACTGACCTCTGCGACGCCCGACGCTCCCATCCTGAGCGCGACGCGATGACCCCCGGGCCACGCCCGGGGGTCATCGCCTGCCTGCCATATCCGAGGCAGATATCGAGCCGTAGGGTCACCCGTGGCGTTCCACCCACTGGGCCCGCCAGGCCGGCGCCTCGAATGCCTCGGCCCAATAGGTCGTCTCGCGGTAGATCGTCGCGTCGCGAAGCTCGAACAACTTGGCCGCGAACCAGGTCGAACCGTCTCGGTAGACGACCTTCACGTCGGCCCACCACGAGTCCCCGCTCCCGACCACACGCTGCACCGTGGACGACGGGGTGACGACCCAGCGATCCTCGCTGCCGACGATCCGTATCCGGTCGAGCGTGGGAAGGCCACCCGGGTAGTGCTCAGCGATCGCCCGTTCATTGGCGTCGCCGCGGACGAGCTCTCCCGACTGGGGCAACTCCTCGGTCCATTCCGGGTGGCGCAACTGCGACAGGCGGTCAAGGTCGCCTGACTGCGCGGCCGCCAGATAGGCCCGCACCACTTCCTCGGTCGATGGCTCCACCACGCGTGGCCTCCTTCCTATCCGTTCGTCCTGATATCCGGATCGGACGCATGGTGACAGATGGCTCTTGCGCGAGCGAAGGGCCACGACGGACCATGGCGGCACAGGGAGTCGGAGAAGCACCGATCGAACTCGCGTCGCCTGATCGGTGTGGAGCGAGTGGCGAGACCGGCCCGTAGCGTCGCTGCCGGGTATCCGGCGGGAGGTCCGCCATGACACTCCATCAACCGGTGATGCAGCAGCATCGCCTTCCCTGGGGGCTCGAACTCGTGGGCGCCGCGATCATCGGTGCGGCGCTGCTGCTCGGCGGGCTCCTGATCGCGGGTCACACCGACATCCTGCCGTGGAATGCCGCCACGCCGGTCGACATGGAGCAGGTGTACGAGATGCTGCCACCCCGGGTGATGGTCCCCGACGTGGTCCGCTGACCACGCCAACGGACGACGCGCCCGGGAAGCTCGATCACCCGGCCCTCGGAGTCTCACTCCGGGGGCCGGTTCGTGCGCGGATCCGGTGCGGGTCAGCTCCCGGGCGGGCGGTAGCTCGGGCTCATCGCGGCTGCCTGATCGATCTCCTCCGGCGTGATCAGGACGACGACCCGACCACCGAATCCCCCACCGGCGCTGACGGTCAGCGAAAGCGCGCTGGCTGCCGCGTGGCTCGGTGCGTCGAAGACGATGTAGGCATCATCCTCGCCAAAGCCGAAGTAGAACGACTCGAGCGTGCCGCCGATCGACTCGACCGCGGCGCGGGCCGCATCACGTCGAGCGGAACCGCCCTCGGCCATCACGCCGTTGGCGCCCTGCTGCGTGTAGCTCCCGATGAACAGGTACTTCGACATCTGACCGCTCCTCTGCTGGGATCCTGATCACGCGGTCATTCTACGGTGCGCGCAACCCCCCGACCGCCACGTGGGCCTGTCGTCCGCGGCGTTCGTCCGCCGGGTGCGGGTGCTCTACTCTGCCGGCTTGTCGCCGAAGACCGTGTAGTGCCAGCGCGGGCCCGTTCTGAGCACGAACGTGGCCCCCAGAGGCACCTCCATGGGCCGTTTGCACCCAGTTTTGCACCCAGTTACAGGTCGCTCACCTCCGACCGAGCGCCCGGTCGACGCCGTCGGCCGTTGCCCGAGCCCGCTTCGGCCCGAGGTGGGCGTAGATGCGCTTCGTCGTGTCGACCGACGTGTGGCCGAGCGATGCCGCGATCGCCCCGAGCCCGGCAGACCGGCGTCAGCGGCCGGGGATCTCGAGGGTCGTGAGCTGCAGCTCGTGGAACGCCACGATGTCTGTTTCGTGGCTCTTGGGGCCGACGGCGCCGAAGCTGTAGCCGTTGCGGCCTTCGATCAGGAGCGTGAACACGGAGTAGCGCTCCATGCCGTTGAGCGTGGCCTGATAGGCCAGGCGCCACGCTGGTTCGCCCCCGACCTGGGTCGGCCCATCTAGCTCCGTGGCCTCGATGAAGAACCCGACTCCGGTGGCCTTCCGGAACGCCTGGACATAGGCTTCGAGGTTGTCCTTCGCGGCTTTCGGCAGGCCATCTCGCGCCCCGGTCGCATACTCTCCAAAGTACGCGAACACGTCGACGCCCTCGGCGGTCTCGGCCTCGATCAGATGCCAGCCCGCCGGGTATCCGATCGAGTAGCCGTGCTGCTTGGAGGTGTACATGACCCACACATCGTCCGACGTGGGCGGCCATGATGTTGCGATTGTCGGTGCGGTGATGGACACGGTGGGGTTCTCTTCGAAAGCGAAGTCCAGGCTCATGG
>JAOUDR010000560.1 GCA_029859185.1 Gemmatimonadota bacterium | reverse complement strand
TGCCGATGACGGCCGCCGCGCACGCGGCCGCGCCCCGGGACGGCCGGTGGAATCGTCTCGGCCTCCTGGGCTGGGGGGTCGCCGCAGCGGCGGTGGTGGCGGCGCTCTGGGGCTGGCTCCGGCCCGAACCCCCGCGGCCGGTCTCCCGCTACGGCCTCGCCTTCGCGGACGGGCAGGCCCCGCTCGGAGGCTTCGCGATCACCCCTGACGGATCACGACTGGTGTACCAGGGCCCGGGCGACAGCGTCCAGCAGCGACAGCTCTGGGTGAAGCGTCGCGAGGAATACTCTGCCGCCCCGCTCCTCGGGACGACGAACGCCAGCGTTCCGTTCATTTCACCCGACGGCGAGTGGATCGCCTTCGCGCAGAATTTCCAGTTGAAGAAGATGCCCATCACCGGGGGCGCGATCACGACCCTCGTGGACTCCGCGCTGGGCAGTGCGGGCGTGGCGTGGCTTGATGACGGCACGATCGTCTACGTCCAGCGCGGCACGTTCAACCTCATGCGCGTGTCCGAGGCGGGCGGTCCATCCACCCTGGTTCGGGCGCCCGAAGCCCAGGGGCGGGGGTTGGTGCGTCCCGCCGCACTGCCGCGCGGCCGCGGCCTGCTCTTCAGCTCGTGCAGCTCCAACTGCCTGTCGTCCGATCTCTGGGTGCTCGACCTCGAATCCGGCGACGCCAGGGTGCTGATCCCGGGCGAGCGCGGCGGCGCGTACCTGCACTCGGGGCACGTGGCGTACGGCGCCAAGGATGGGCAGATCTATGCGGCGCCCTTCGACCTGAAGGCGCTGCAGTTCCGCAGCACGCCCGTGCCGGTCTTCGGCGGCGGCGTGATGGGGTCCACGGTGTCGTCCACCGGCACGGCGGTGATCGAGGTCGGCAGCGCGACCGCCGGCGGGTCTTGGGGGCAACATACGCTCGTGTGGGTGGACCGCGCGGGCGTCCAGGTGCCCGTCGACAGCGCCTGGACCTTCCGTCCGTCCCAGAGTGGCGGCAACGTCGGCTGGGCGCTCTCGCCCGACGGGACCCGGCTGGCGGTCGGCATCAACAGCGACGCCGGCGACGACATCTGGATCAAGCAGCTGCCGGCCGGCCCCCTGTCCCGCCTCACCTTCGACTCCGGTCCCGAGGCACGCCCGCGCTGGACCCCCGACGGCCGGTCGGTGACCTACACCGTGCTGGCCGACAGCTCCGTCCGCGAGCGCCCCGCCGACGGCACCGGCACGGAGACGACCCGATTGGTGATGCGCGGACATCAGATCAACGAGGGCTTCTGGTCGCGCGACGGGCAGTGGCTGGTGGCGCGGACCGGCAACGACGGCAGCCAACGGGACATCATCGGGCTGCGACCCGGCGTGGACAGCGCGCCGATCCCGCTCGCCGCGAACCCCCGCTACCACGAATCGGCCGCCGCGCTGTCGCCCGACGGGAAGTGGCTCGCCTACGAGTCGAACGAGACCGGCACGGAGCAGGTGTACCTGCGCCCCTTCCCGAACGTGGACGGCGGCAAGTGGCAGGTCTCCACCAACGGCGGCCAGGCCCCGCTGTGGGCCCACAGCGGCCGCGAGCTCTTCTTCGTGGACGCCGACCGCAACATGGTGGCGGTGCCCGTGACGTCCGGGCCCACGCCGGCGCTGGGCGACCGGCAGGTGCTCTTCCACCTCGACGACGACGTGTACCTCGGCCGGCCCGAGCACTATGCCACGATCGACATCTCCCGCGACGACCGCCGGTTCCTCATGGCGCGCCGCGTGACGGATGGCCAGGCCGCGGCACCGACGTTCGTGCTGGTGGAGAACTGGTTCGAGGAACTGAAGGCGAAGGTGAAGCCGTGAGCGACGCAGAGGCCCGCCTGTCCGCCGCCCTGGCCGGCCGCTACCGCATCGAGCGGGAACTCGGCCAGGGGGGCATGGCCACCGTCTACCTGGCAGAGGACCTGAAGCACGACCGCAAGGTGGCGCTCAAGGTCCTCAAGCCGGAGCTCGCCGCCGTCATCGGCGCCGAGCGGTTCGTCGTGGAGATCAAGACCACCGCGTCGCTCAGCCATCCGCATATCCTGCCGCTCTTCGACAGCGGGGAAGCCGACAGCTTCCTCTATTACGTGATGCCGTTTATCGACGGCGAGACGTTGCGGAGCAAACTCGACCGCGAGACCCAGCTCGGCATCGACGAGGCCGTCAGCATCACCGTCGCCGTGGCCGATGCCCTCGACTACGCCCACCGGCACGGTGTCATCCACCGCGACATCAAGCCGGAGAACATCCTGCTGCACGACGGCCGCCCGATGGTGGCCGACTTCGGCATCGCGCTGGCCCTCTCGGCCGCGGCCGGTGGCCGCATGACCGAGACCGGCATGAGTCTCGGCACGCCGCACTACATGAGCCCCGAGCAGGCCACCGCCGAGAAGGAGATCACCGCCAGGAGCGATGTCTACTCGCTTGGCAGCGTGCTCTACGAGATGCTCACCGGCAACCCACCGCACGTGGGCGCCTCGGCCCAGCAGATCATCATGAAGATCGTGACCGAGGAGGCCGCACCGGTCACCAGGCTGCGCAAGGCGGTGCCACCCAATGTCGCGGCCGCCGTCGCCAAGTCGCTCGAGAAGCTGCCGGCCGACCGCTTCGAGAGTGCCAAAGCGTTTGCCGACGCACTGCAGGACACCCACTTCACGACGGCGTCGATGGCCGAGGTGGCGCGCCCGGCCGTCACCATCGCCCGGCGCGGGGTGACCATCGGGCTCGGTGCGGCCCTCGC
>JAOUDR010000042.1 GCA_029859185.1 Gemmatimonadota bacterium | reverse complement strand
GACCGGGAAAGCACTAGATTGGGTGTATGAAGCTCCAGATCGAGCTAGAGCGCGAAGCGGACGGGCGCTGGATCGCCGAGGTACCCGACTTGGCGGGCGTCATGGCCTACGGCCAGACCCGCGACGAGGCCTTGGCACGGGTCCAGGCCTTGGCACTGCGCGTGATCGCCGAGCGCTTGGAGCATGGTGAAGCGTCCCCCAGCCTGCTGCGGCTCACCTTCCAGGCCGCGTGAGCGCTTGGCCCTCCACGACCGCGCGGCGGGTACTGGCAGCATTGCTTCGCATCGGCTGGATCATCAAACGATCGTCCGGTTCCCACAAGACCCTCGCTCGCCCTGAGTGGCCGGATTTCGTATTCTCGTTTCATGACAACGAAGAGGTGGGCCCACGGATGCTGGCCCGCATCGCGAAACGGACTGGCCTCAAGCCCGACGATCTCTGAGGCAAGCTGAGCAGCCGGGAAGATAGTTGACAGAATGTCCGGGGACATGGTTAACACTTTTGTTTGAGGGACGGGGCCCCGGTGATGGTGTGGCGATGGTGGTCGAAGCGGCCTAGGAGCGTGTCGTAGTAGAGGATGTTCCAGAGGCCATCCGCGATCTGTTCGAGTCCGATGTATTCGGCGTTGAGCGCTTGGCTCAGGAAGTGTTGCCCAGAGTGGAGCCGAAACGTGCCCGCGCTGGAGACACGGCGGACTTCGCAGTGGCCGGGGTACTCAGGCGGGGTGATGCGTTCGGGATAGGGCCGCGGCGACGGCGTCCAGCGGGACGCGGGGGTCTCGTCATCGAGGGCGCCTGTTCCTCGAGGATTCGAACCCCCCAGCCATGGGTCGCCACTCGCTTTCGTTCCTGGCGCCAAGTCTCTGGTTTGGCCCCAAAGAGGTCTCGCTGCGCCTGCCATCGGATGGAAGGATCTCCGGAAAGCAGCCAGTGATTGATCTGAGCATTGGACCCTTCGAGATGGCCGGCCACTAGGGGGCTCCGATGAACTCTCGTTGCCGCTCAACGCTTCTGCGCTTCAGTTGCGGGCGACTTGTTCGCTGGTGGGCCGCCGCAGGCCGCCACGCGAGGATTGAACAGCGCGTCACGGGCCGCCGGCCAACCACAACACGGCAAACTGTCCCGGTGACGAGCCGGACCGGCCGAGCGTCCCGGCGAGCACGTACTGCCCGGCGCGTCTGGCGAGGATCATGACGCCGCGGTCGTCGCCAGGCCGCTCGAGCCGCGTCCAGCGCCGGGCGCTGCCGGCAGAGTCACTCTCCACAACGACGATGTCCGATCCCGCGCGCCCGATCGAGAACCCGACGCTCACCACCCCGCCACCCGGTATGCCGGCGCTCATCATGGCGCGGTCGTTGTCGGCTCCGCCATGGTGCCGCCAAAACACCGGGTCTCCCGATGCGTCGATACGAATGAGATACACGTCGGTACCGCCGCTCGTGCGCGTGGCGCCGTATCCGGTCACGAGCACGTGGCCCTCGTCCAGCGCGAGCACTCCATGCCCCACATCGTCCGGTGGTCCGCCGAACGAGCGTGTCCACATGACCTCACCGACCGTATCCACCCGGACCACGTAGACGTCGCGCGCGCCATCGCCGTCCTGCCCCGTGGTGCCGGTGGCGACGAACGCGCCGTCGCTGGTTCGGGCGATGTGGTACACGCGTTGATCTCCCGCCGCTTCCACCCGGCGCGTCCACCGCGCCGTTCCATCGTCTCCCACGTGCATGATGTAGGCGTCGCGACCTCCGCGCTCGACGTCCTCGCTCTCCGCCGCGATGACGACGCCCCCGTCCGCGGCGAGCACGGCCGACCAGGCACGATCGCGCCCCGCCCCGCCGAAGGTCCGCTCCCACTGTGGCTCGCCGGCCGCGTCGAGACGTAGCACCAGGACGTCTTCGCGGCCCTCTGTGGGCGCCTCCGTAAACCCAACCACGTAGAACCCGCCGTCGCGCGACTCGACGACATCCCACCCGACGTCCTCCCGCGCCCCGCCATACGACCGCGTCCACAGCGTGTCCCCGGCGTCATCGAATCGGACGAACAGCACATCGGTTCCACCGGGTCCACCGAGGTCGGCGTACCCCACGGCCGCGAGGCCACCACCGCGCAGCTCGATGATCGCGTTCGCGACGCCGAGCCCGGGCGATGGGAATACGAACTCGCGCTGCGCCGTGAGCGGCGCCTGGGACACCAGCGCCTGCCACGGCGCGAGGCACGCGAGCGCACCCACCAGCGCCAGGGCGCGCGCCATCGATCGCGAGCCGGGGACGCGCGTCCAGGTCATCGGCGCTCCTCGAGGCGCCCCGACTGGTCGGCATCCGGTACCGGTGCCAGGACGTACGAGAATGCGTGTAGCCGGGCGCCGCCGCGGCGCGGTCGCGCCACCAGCTCGGCGATGCGGTTGAGCAGTCCGTTCATCTCCTTCAGCTCCTCCCGGGTCAACCATGCCTTCCCGCGCCCTGCCCACAGGTTCCGCATGGGTCCGTCCACCTGCGCCAGCTCCGGCACGAACCCCTCCCGGAAGTCCCGCTCGGCTGACACGTGTTAGACCGCGACTCACAGGAAGAACGGGACGAAGCAGCGTGTGCGCGCCATGTAGTCTTTGTACTCCTGGCCGAATCGCGTCACATTCTCAGCCTCCTCGGCCTTTGCCGTCGCCGCTAAGGCCAGAGACGCGACGGCACCCAGCCCAAGCGTCACCGGGGATACAGCCTTGAGGACCGCCCCCCAGGCGAGGAACAGGAGTGACGAGTACATGGGATGGCGGACATGGCGGTAGATGCCTGTCGTAACCAGGCGCCCCGTGTTCTCCCATGCGAAGGTCGTCGATGTTTCAGCCGTAGGACTGAAACCGCCTTGCCCGCGTAGGTTGAGGAAACCCCAAACGACCAAGGCCAGGGAAGTGCTCAGGAGTACCCAGGACAGGAGTTGCCAGATTGCGAGGGGATGAGCGAACCAGTGTGGGGCGTTGAGCACCATGAGGGCGAGGATCGATTCGAAGGCAAAGAAGCGGGAGAACCCGTGTGACCTTGGGTGGCGGAGTGAGCGTCTCGACACCCACATGATTGGGAGCGATAAGAACGCGAAGAGAGCGAGCCGAATCATCGCCGTTCCTGAGCCGTCGCGGTCTAACGGCTCAGGATTCTGCAGCGGGCGATAACTCGCCAGCAGCAACGTGTATCAAACGGCATTACCCAGAAACCTGCCACGCGAGTGAGAGCCACGCCTCGTGCACGCCCGGCTGCAGCAATCCTCTGTTAGACCGCACCTCGACTCACGAGCGGATACCGCTCGGGATGTTCGAGGGACTCGACGGCGAGATCGATGTCTAGCGCAGGCCAGTACAAGTGGTGCGCGCTCGGGCGCTCGATGGTGGTGAGATCTTCGATGGAGGCCGCGCGGAACCAAGGGAAGTCCGCGAAGGGCAGGAAGAGCTCGCGGTCATCTAACAGGAGCCAGAAGCCCTGTCGGGTAACATTCCCGACCTCAACCGCTGAAGTGCTTGCGCCACGCTGTTCGGATCTCATCCTCGTGCTCCCGAATCAGGTCTTCGGCCGTCGTCAGCTCATCGGGCCGAAGGCCGTAGTTCTGCGCGATTGCGATCGCCGGCTCCAACCAGAACTTGGCTTCACCGTTCGCATGCTGTACGTGTACGTGGAGCCGCGGCTCCTCCCGCGAGAAGAAGTAGAAGCGGAATCCGCGGCTGCGGAAGACGGTCGGGCTCACGGGCTAAAGATAGCGACTGCCTCCCGTGCGGTCTTGTATATCGCGTCCCCTTCAAATTGCCGCCAGATTCCGGTGGGCGATAGCCCGTGCAGTCTAGGGTCTGCGAGACCGTCCGTTAGCCAGGGCGTCGCCCGCCGTCAGGACTCGTCGGAAGCCCGAGCAGTTGGTCGGGGCCGGCAGCCCGCATGTCGCAAGATCGGGTCGCGACGAGGCCGTTCTGCGAGGAGGGGGGCATGAAGGACGACGCGGTGTTCGTCGGCCTGGATGTGGCGAAAGCGACCTTGGACGTGGCGGTGCGCCCGACGGGGGAGTGCTGGCAGGTGCCGAACGATGAGGCGGGCGTGGCGGACCTCACCGGGCGGCTCCGCGGGCTGCGGCCGGCGTTGCTCGTGTGTGAGGCGACCGGCGGCTTCGAGCGCGCCGCGGTCGCTGCGGTGGCAGCCGCGGGGATCCCGGTGGTGGTGGCGAATCCGCGCCAGGTGCGGGCCTTTGCCAAGGGCACGGGACAATTGGCGAAGACGGACCGGTTGGACGCGGGGATCTTGGCGTTGTTTGCCGAGCGGGTGCGGCCGACGCCGCGGCCGCTGGGGGACGAGGCGAGCCAGCTCCTCGACGCCCTGCTCACGCGGCGTCGGCAGTTGCTCGAGATGGTGGTGGCCGAGAAGAACCGGCTGGGCTTTGCGCCGCGGCCGTTGCACCGCGGGATCCGGCAGCACATTCGGTGGCTGGAACGCCAGTTGGGGGACGTCACCGACGAGTTGGCGCGGGTGATCGAGGCGAGTCCGGTGTGGCGGGCGAAGGATGATCTACTCCGGAGCGTCCCGGGGATTGGGCCGGTGGTGAGCGCGACCCTGCTCGGCGAGCTCCCGGAGCTCGGGCGGTTGACCCACAAGCAGATCGCAACGCTGGTGGGGGTGGCGCCGTTGGCCCGGGACAGCGGGCAGCTGCGTGGGAAGCGGATGGTGTATGGCGGACGCGCGCCCGTGCGGACGGCCCTGTTCCTGGCGGCCCTGTGCGGGCGCCGATGGAATCCCCAGCTCAAGGTGTTCTATGAGCGGCTGATCGCCGCGGGGAAGCCGAAAAAGGTGGCGCTGATTGCGTGTGCGCGGAAACTGCTGACGATCGTCAACGCGATGCTGCGGGACAACGTTGCGTGGTGCGCACCTGACCTCGCCCTTCAAGACAGTTGCTAACGGATTCGCGCATAAGCTGCGGCGCGCGAACGAGATCTGTCCAGGCACGCCCACAGGGTAGCGCCTTTCCGAGCGGACAGGAAGTGCGCGCGCCGCCAGCTTCATGCGCTGGTCAGACAGCGCCCCCGCGCTCAGGAGCCCGTTGACCCGTCACCTGACTCGACGAGCCGCCAGATCGAATGTCGCTTTCTCGTTCAGCAACCCGATAGACCGCCCTTCGCTCAGCCGCCGGATATCCGCGCCGTCCGTAATAAGCTGCCGGACCTGGGCGACAGTCAGCGACGGATATCGCGCGAAGAGCTTGGCCACGAGGTTCACCACTTGCGGTGCGGCCATGCTCGTCCCGCTCCACGACGGGTGGTCGCCGCCAGGCACCACGCGCTCCACCTCGACGCCATTCGCGTACACGTCCACCCTGCCGAAGCTGGTGAAGGCCGCCTCGTCACCGGCGCGGTCCACCGCCCGTGGGCCGCTCCGCGCTTTCATATGGTCGTGGTAGAGAGCGCATGCTCCGTAAGGAGGAGGCTTGACAAATATTCCTCGCGAGGAGTATATTCTCTCATGGCCAGAAACCCTGGCGCGCATATGGGGGTTCGAGGGCTCGAGGAGCGGGCTTTGATCGCGCTTGTGCATGCCGCCGCCGAAGCCGCGGCGCCCAGCGATGCGGTGGTCGGTGCTGGCGGGTTATCGCCATCACAGTACAATGTCCTCCGGATCCTGAGTAGAGCAGGTGAAGGCGGACTCACTCGAACGGAGATCGCCGAGCGCATGGTCACCCGCGACCCCGACATGACGCGCCTCTTGAAGGGGCTCGAGTCGAAAAAGCTCGTTGTGTCGTGGCGCGCCGAGGCGGATGCGCGCCAGCGCAAGAGCAGAGTCACAGATCAGGGGACGGCATTGCTCAGAGTCTTGAACCCGCAAGTAACGCGCGCCGCGAAGCGATCGCTTGGCCGGCTGAGGCGGGAGAGGCTGGCTGAGCTCATTGATATCCTGAGCGACCTCTCGTAGAACGTTCGCAAGACGCAGGTCCCGATTCGGCACGCGTGCCGACGCGGCTCGATCATACACTCCTCGCGAGGAGTAAAAGATGGGAGCCATACCAGATGAAACGATCATTCGCCATCGCAGTCCTCGTCGCACTCCGGTTCCCGGGGGTCGGACTTGCCCAGACCGAGCCCACGGTCGGCGGTGTGCCGGTCTCGAAGTACCTGGCCGTCCCCGCCTCCGTCGGCGCTGCTCGGCTGCCGGTCGATCCCGCACTTGGATACGGGGTGAGCGAGGTCGCCGATCAGTTCTACATCGTGACGGACGGAATCTGGCAATCAGGGTTCCTCGTTACGCAAAACGGTGTGGTGCTGCTGGACGCGCCCGGCTCGTTCGGCGCCACGCTACCCGACATCGTGCGCTCGATCACGGACCGGCCGATCACTCACCTCATCTACAGCCACGCGCACAAGGATCACATTGGGGCCGCTGGGGCGCTCACCGCAGTCCTGCCGAATCTCACCATCATTGCGCATGAGCGGGTCGGGGCCTACTTGCTCGACATGGCCGACCCGAACCGTCCAGTTCCGAACGAGACGTTCCGCGGGTCGCGGACCCTGAAGGTGGGCGGCGCGTTGATCGAACTGGACGAGGTGGGTCCCTATCACTCGGTCGAGGCTGACATGTTCATCACTCTGCCTCGCCAAGGCGTACTCTACGCCATCGACTCGTATACTCCAGGGTGGGTGACGTTCCAGGGACTGGACCTCACGATGAACATCCACAACTACCTCGCTCTGGGCGACGAGGTGATGTCACGGGATTGGGAGATCTTCGTGGGAGGCCATCTGACGCAACTCGGGACGCGGGATCAGATCCAGGCGTCGATCGACTATACAGACGACGCGCTGGCCGTCGCGACGGACGTGATCAGAAGCACCGACATGATGGCCACAATGGGCCAAGCGGCCGAGGCTGGTGGCTGGAGTAACCCATTCCTCCTCTTCCGTTACTACCTTGACTCGATGGCGGAGGCCTGTGCTGCGAGACTGGTTCAGCGATGGGGTGGCGTGCTGGCCGGCGTCGATGTCTGGGCCGCGAGTCATTGCGACCGTCTGCTTGCGTATCTGCGCGTCGACTAGATCACCTCTTTCTGAATGGGCCCGGCCGCCTGCGTCGGGCCCATTCCCCGGGAGCCTCGAGTCGGATGAAAACCATGAGAGCCGTCGTGCTGGACGCCCCGGGACCGCCGGCGGCGCTCAGGATCGAGCAGCGTCCCGTTCCGCAGCCTCGCCCTGGTTGGGTCCTGATCCGCGTACGCGCCTTCGGGCTCAACCGTTCGGAGCTCCATACGCGTCTCGGCCTCGCCCGCGGTGTCACATTCCCGCGCGTGCTTGGCATCGAGGCGACCGGCGAGGTCGTCAGTGCGCCCGGGGGTGAATTCAGTCCCGGACAACGGGTGATGACCATGATGGGAGGCATGGGACGCGTCTTCGACGGTGGGTATGCGGAGTACACGATGGTGCCGGCCGGCCAGGTGATCCCGTTCGCGAGTTCCCTGGACTGGCGTGTGCTTGGCGCGGTCCCGGAAATGCTCCAGACCGCGAACGGGTCCCTGACGGTGGGACTCGACGCCAAGCCGGGGCAGTCCATCCTCATCCGTGGAGGTACATCGTCCGTCGGGATGACGGCTGCTATTCTCGCCAAGAGGCGCGGGCTGACCGTGCTCTCGACAACTCGCTCGGAGAAGAAGGTCGACGCCCTCCGAAGCATCGGGGTCCACCATCCCCTGATAGACGATGGCGAGGTGGCGCCGCAGGTCCGAGGGATCGTGAAGGACGGGGTGGACTTGGCGCTAGAGCTTGTGGGGACCCCGACCCTTCCGGATACCCTCCGCGCTACGCGTGTTCATGGGGTGGTATGCTTCACTGGAATGCTCAGTAACAAGTGGACGATTGAGCAGTTCTACCCTATCGAGTACTTGCCTCGCGGAGTCCGACTCACGGCCTACGGTGGCGGATCGAGTGACCTGCCTGCCGACGTGCTCGCCGAGTTTCTCGACGCAGTGGAACGTGGTGAAGCCACGGTGCCGATTGCGCAGGTCTATGACTTGGACCAGATCGCTGAGGCGCACCAGGCAATGGAGGACGGCGCCGTTGCTGGCAAGCTCGTCGTAGTGAACCGGCATTAGTGCGGCCGTCGCTTCCTGCACTCTCTAACGATCTGCGCGTCTGCTGCGGGCGACCTCTTCGCCAGCAGCAACGTGTGTCAACGACATCACTAAGGAACCTGCAGGGCGAGTGAGCGCTCCGCCAGGCGCAGCGCCCGACAGCAGCACGCGCGGGTTAGAGCGCAACATGGTACGGACCGGGGACATAGGTAACACTTTGGACCGGAGACATAGGTAACACTTTCGGGCATCGTTGGCACCAGGGAGGTGCCCGATGCCGTGGAGAGTGCAGACGCCTATGTCCGAGCGACGCCAGTTTGTCGATGACTACCTGCGCGGGACCGGCTCGATGACCGTGCTGTGTGCGAGCTACGGCATCAGTCGCCGCGTGGGATACAAGTGGTTGACCCGCTTCCTGGTTGAGGGCGATCGCGCCTTGGGCGACCACTCGCGGCGGCCGCACACGTCGCCGTGGGCGGTGGCCCCCGAGATCGCGACGCTGCTGCTGACCGCCCGGCGACGGCATCCGACCTGGGGCCCGCGCAAGATCCTGGCGTATCTCGGTCCGCGCCATCCCCAGCTGACGTTGCCGGCCGCGAGTACGGTGGGAGCGCTGTTCAAGCGCCACGGCCTCGTGCGGCCCAAGCGGCGTCGCCCGCGTCCCGGGCACCCCGGGCGTCCGACGTCGCCCATCCTCGCCCCGAACGATGTCTGGACGGCGGACTTCAAGGGCCATTTCGCCCTCGGCGCCGGCGGGCGCTGTCATCCCTTGACCATCGTCGATGGGTACTCGCGCTACCTCCTGGCGTGTCACGCGCTCCACCATCCGACGAGCACGGACTCGCAGGCCGTCTTCACCCGCGTCTTCCAGGAGCATGGGCTCCCGGACCGAATCCGCACCGACAACGGCACCCCCTTTGCCTCCACGGCACTCAATCGGCTCTCCGCACTCAGCGTGTGGTGGATGAAGCTCGGGATTCGGCCGGAGCTGATCGAACCCGCCTCGCCCCAGCAGAACGCCCGGCACGAGCGGATGCATCGCACCCTCAAGGCGGAAGCCACGCGGCCGCCCAAGGCGACGCTCCGCGCCCAGCAGCGACGCTTCAACACGTTTTGCCTCGAGTACAACACCGAGCGCCCCCACGAGGCCCTCCACGGCAAACCGCCGGCCGCGGTCTATCGCCCCTCGCGGCGGGTCTTCCCGGCGCGTATTCCGGGTCCGGAGTACCCGAGCCACTACGGCACCCGTTATGTCAGTACCAACGGCGGCGTCCGGTTCCATCGTCGCTACGTGACGCTCGCGCCCGCCCTCATCGGTGAACACGTCGGCTTCGAGGAGGTTGCCGACGGCCGCTGGGCGGTCTACTTCTACGACTATCTGCTGGGGCACCTGGACGAACGCGCCGGGCACATCACCGGCGTCCACCTCCGGGCCAAGCCCCGCCGATCGGAGACCTGACTGTTACCTATGTCTTCGGTCTATTTGTTACCCATGTCTCCGGCCGTTCAGACGGACAGACAGACAGACGGCGAGCCGAGGTGAGTCGGTCCGCCGTCTGTTGTCATGAATCACTGCCGCGTGCGAGCGTCCCTAGGGTGAAGATCCTCGCCTGATGATGCCGTAGGCGGTAACGCGGAGGGTGCCGCCCGCAGCCTCCCCTGCCACCCATGCTTTCGCGCCGACCGCCGCGCGTACTTCATCCGGCGGATCCACCAGGGTCCAGGCCTGCCGCGTCCCGATCAGGCGAACGTCGTCACCAGCCTGCTCGAGCGTCCCCGTGTGAGCGGGCACGCCATTCAGCGCGACGGCTTCGTAGGAATGGACGTCCACCGATGTGGTTGCCGGAGGTGCCGCGCCCGCGCGGACGCCGGTCACGCGAACTTCGAGACCCACCATCTGATGCAGCTCCGCCTGCAGCGACCCCACGAGCGCCGTGGGTGCCCCCTCTCCCGCCTGCACGACGAGCTGGGTCACTGGGTCCGCCCCGACCACACTGAGGATCCCCGCGACCGTCACCGTATCCGTCACGGGAGCCTCGGCCGCCTTGCCCGAGCGGGACCCCGCCGCACACCCGGCGAGCCCCACCACAGCCCCCAAGACTGCCACGCGCATGATCATTGGGTCCTCAGGATCCAGAGCACCGGCTTCATCGTCCCTGCCAGGACGGCATCGGATCCATCTCTGACGCGCACGGCGAGCGCCGACCGCGCACCGGCACTGCTGACCAGTGTGTACGCGGTACTTCCGCCCCGGACGTTCCGGCTGTCGGAGAACGCCACGAACTGCCGACTGGTCGGAATCAAGCGGTAGTTGTCGTTCGGGAAGCTGTTGAAGATCTCGAACATGTTCCAGCTCGACATGCCCACCGCCGGAGCCAGCCCGCCTACGCGGTCGTCGCCGTACAGCATCGCCGCCCACCGCGCATGGACTGAATCGATGGACACGCCGAGGACAGCCTCCCAGTTTGCCGCCCCTTGCACGGTCGGGAACTTGCTCACGATGTCGCGGCTCAGCTGGGTCTCACCGCCCGGGTAGGTAGCTCCGAATCGATCGGCGACGTACCGCTGAAAGGACCACGAGGCGCCGTAGAAGTGGAAGGGGTCACATGCCGTCGACAGCGAGACACTGCCGAACAACGTGCACAACTCTGGCGCGCCGACTGCCTTGCCCGACGGCAGGCGACCGAAGTAGGTCGCCAAGATATCGAAGGCCTGCCCGTACCATCGGCCACCCTGTCCCTGGAGCGCAGTCGCGCTGGTGTAGTTCTGACCTGCCGAATTACCCAACACGCTGTGGCCGACCACTTCCTGCGCGAACATCGCCTGCCCTTCCGACTCCCAACTCGCCAAGAGCGACGTCCCGCCGAGCACCACGATCCGCCGTGACTGCTGGATGTTGTGCGTGAACTCATGTGCGATGAGCGACGGCATCTGGTACAGGACCCCCGCCTTTGATCGCGCCCCCGTACCGGCGGCATTCGCTGGATCCGGCACGTGCCCGTAGAACACTTCGCTGGAATCGCTCGAGGCACAGGTGGACCGAGAGTACAGGTCCCCGGAAAAGACGAACCCGGCAGCACCAACGGCGAACTTGTTTACCTCGATGGACAGCACGATCTCGACCTTGCTGTTGGCATCGATGTCGCTCGGCGTACCGAAGTACAGAGTGTCCCGCGCGTAGA
>JAOUDR010000559.1 GCA_029859185.1 Gemmatimonadota bacterium | reverse complement strand
GCCGATCACGCCGCCTGGATCGATGACATCGCGGCCCTGCCCGCCCGGCTACGCGAGGCCGTCGCGGGGCTGGATGAGGCGCAGCTCGACACGCCCTATCGACCAGGGGGCTGGACCGTCCGGCAGGTCGTGCATCACCTGGCCGACAGCCACATCAACTCGTACGTGCGCTTCCGCCTCGCGCTGACGGAGTCCAACCCGACGATCAAGCCGTACGAGGAGAGGGTCTGGGCCGAACTGCCCGACGCACGCACGGCGGACATCGCCGTCTCCCTCACGCTGCTCGATGCGCTCCACGCCCGGTGGGTGCAGTTGCTCCGCTCACTCCACGAACCCGACTTCGCCAAGACCATTCACCACCCCGAGGCCGGCACCCTCGACCTCGACTGCCTGACCGCGATGTACGCCTGGCACAGCCGGCACCACGTGGCACACGTGACGGAACTCCGAAAGCGGGAGGGATGGTAGGCGAGCGCAGATTGCAGAATGCAGAGTGCAGTGTGCAGGGTGTGATGAAGGTTCCCGGGACACGCGCCCTCACGCGCCCTCACGCGCCCACCCCGCTTATCTTCCCCCCGTGCCACCACTCACCATCGAATCCACCCGCGGCGAGGGCGCCGAGTCCGTCCACCGCGTCTCGGCAGTTGTCGTCGATGCCAAGGGGGCGGTCGTCGCTCACTCGGGAGACATCGAGTTCCCCACGTTTCTCCGGTCGGCGGCCAAGCCGTTCCAGGCCATTCCGGCGGTCGCCGACGGTGCGGCGGACCAGTTCGCGGTGACGCCGGAGGAGTTGGCGGTCGCCTGTGCCTCGCACAACTCCGAGCGACGGCACGTGGCGCTGGCGCGGGCGCTTCTGGCGCGCGTCGGGTGCACGGAGCAGGATCTGGCGTGCGGCCCGCACCGGAGCCTCGCGATCGACCTTGGCGTCCGTCTCCCCGGTGAACCGCTGCCTGGAGATCTCGAGGCGCCCGGACGCCTCGCGAGCAACTGCTCCGGCAAACACACGCTCATGCTTGCGCTGGCACGCGCGCAGGGATGGCCGGTCGCGGGATACAATCGTCCCGACCATCCGGTCCAGCAGCGGATTCGCGAGGAGGTAGCGCGCTGGAGCGGGCTGGACCAGGCCGCGATCCGCGAGGGGAGCGACGGGTGCGGGGTGGTGTCGTTCTGCCTGCCGTTGCGTGCCATGGCACTGGCCTTCGGGCGGTTCGGTGTCTCGGACGACGCTGCCGCCGCACGGGTTCGCGCAGCCATGCTGGCGCACCCGGAGTTGGTGGCCGGTCGGCAACGCCTCTGCACGACGGTGATGCAGGTGTACCCCGGCCAGGTGATTGCGAAGGTCGGCGCCGACGGGGTCTACGGGGTGGCACTGCCGCAGCGTGGCCTCGGACTCGCCCTCAAGGTCGAAGACGGTGACAACCGGTCCGCCATGGTGGCACTCATTGCCATCCTCACGCAGCTGGGCTTCGACACCGATCCGCGTGACCAGCTTGCCCGGTTTGCCTCCTTCCCCGTCCTCGACACCCGCGGGGAAACCATCGGCACACTGCGGGCACGCGGAAGCCTCACGTTCGCATGAGACCCCACCCCCGCCCGCGCATGTCCGCCCCCGTCCGTCTCCGTCCGTCTTTGTCCGTCCGTTGCGTCGGGATGATGGCACCCTGCGCGCAACTGGTGACGCATCTGACGACCGAGGAGTGCAGCATGGGGCATGCTCTACGTCAGCGCCCAGGTGCTCCCGCGACTCCTCTGCGAGCGACCCCACGACGCCCATGCTGGTGAATCGATGACGTTCCTCGACGAGGTCACGATCCGGGTGACCGCCGGGGTGGGCGGCTCCGGGTGTACGTCGTTCCGCCGGGAGATGTACGTCCCCAAAGGGGGGCCGGACGGCGGGGACGGCGGTCACGGCGGCTCGATCTACCTCCGCGTCGATACGCAGCTCTCCACGCTGCTCGACTACCGGTACCGCACCCACTGGAAGGCCGAGCGTGGGCAGCATGGGAAGGGGTCGAACAAGACCGGCCGCTCGGGCGAGGACATGATCCTGCCGGTCCCGCCGGGTACGGTGATTCAGGATGTCGCGACCGGCGAGGTGCTCGGTGAGGTGATCGAACCCGGCGAGACGATGCTCGTCGCCAAAGGCGGGCGTGGTGGCCGGGGGAACGCGCGGTTCGCGACCTCGACCCATCAGGCGCCGCGGGAGTGGGAGCCCGGGGCGGAAGGCGAGGACCGCGAGCTGACGCTGGTCCTCAAGCTCATCGCGGACGTGGGCCTGCTCGGCCAACCCAACGCGGGCAAGAGCACACTCCTCTCCGTGCTGTCCGCCGCGCGCCCGAAGATCGCGGACTATCCCTTCACGACCCTGACGCCGCAGCTCGGGGTCGTTCGAGTCGCCGAGGGTCGGTCGTTCGTGATGGCCGACATCCCGGGGATCATCGAGGGTGCGCACGCCGGCAAGGGCCTGGGTGACCGGTTCCTGCGACACGTGGAACGGACCCGCGTCCTGGCCTATCTCATCCCGCTCGAAGGCGAAGATCCGCAAGCCACCTACGAGTTGTTGCGGCGTGAGGCGACGGCCTACAGTCCCTGGCTCACGCGCAAGCCGCACGTGGTGGTGTTCACGAAGCAGGATCTGCTCCCGCCGGATGCGCCGCTGCCGACCCTGGAGGCCCCGGAGGCGGAAGGGGTGCTTGGCATTTCCGCTGTGTCTCGAGCCGGGCTCGAGGCGCTCACGAAAGCGCTCTGGCGGCTCCTGG
>JAOUDR010000558.1 GCA_029859185.1 Gemmatimonadota bacterium | reverse complement strand
CTGGCTCATCCGCACGTCCCTGCGCCTCCGGCTCATCGTCGTCACCCTGGCGGCCGTGCTCTTGATTGCCGGCCCGCGCGCGCTGCGGAACGCGCCGCTCGACGTCTTCCCCGAGTTCGCCCCGCCCCGCGTGGAGATCCAGACCGAAGCACCCGGTCTGTCCACCGAAGACGTGGAGGCGCTGGTCACCGTGCCCATCGAGAACGCGCTCACGGGCATCGCGTGGCTCCAGACCATCCGCTCCAAGTCGGTGCTCGGCCTGAGTTCCGTGGTCCTCTTTTTCGACGCGGGCACGGACCTGATGGAAGCGCGCCAGCTGGTGCAGGAGCGGATCTCCCGCGTGTCGGGTCTGCTGCCGGCGGTCGCGCATGCGCCGGTGATTCTCTCGCCGCTCTCCTCGACCAGCCGCGTCCTGAAGATCGGACTCAGCTCGGAGACGCTGAGTCAGGTAGAGCTCACCACCCTCGCCAAGTGGACCATCCGGCCGCGCCTCATGTCGGTCCCGGGCGTCGCGAACGTCGCCATCTGGGGCCAGCGCGATCGTCAGCTCCAGATCCTCGTGGATCCGGATCGGCTCCGGGCGCATGGGGTGACACTGAGCGACGTCGAGCAGGCCGGCCGCGCCGCGGTGAGCGTCGGGGCCGGGGGGTTCGTCGACACGCCGAACCAGCGAATGGCGGTGACCCCCCGCGCGGACTTCGCGTCAGCCGAGGATCTGGCGCGGGTTGCCGTGGCGTTCCGCAACGGCGCGGCGCTCACGCTCGGCGACGTCGCCGACGTGGTGGAGGGATTCCCGCCCCCCATCGGGGACGCGATCATCAACGACGGACCGGGACTGCTGCTGATCGTCGAGAAGCAGCCCTGGGGCAACACGCTGGATGTCACCCGGGGAGTCGAGCACGCACTTTTGGCCTTGGCGCCGGCACTGGCCGGCGTCGAGGTGGACCCTACCATCTTCCGCCCGGCGACATTCATCGAGATGTCGCTCCACAATCTCAACCGGGCGATGCTGATCGGTGCCGTGCTCGTCATCATCATTCTGAGCGCCTTCCTCTACGACTGGCGCACGGCGCTGATCAGTCTCCTGGCGATTCCTCTCTCGCTGCTCGCGGCCGCGCTGGTGCTGCGGTACCGCGGCGGCACGCTGGACACGATGGTGCTGGCGGGTCTCGTCATCGCGCTGGGCGAAGTAGTCGATGACGCGATCATTGACGTCGAAAACGTCATGCGCCGATTGCGGCTCAATGCGCAGGCGGAACACCCGCGGCCGGCGCTCGGCGTGGTACTCGACGCCTCGCTCGAGGTGCGGAGCGCGGTGGTGTACGCCAGCCTCATCGTTGTCCTGGTGTTCATTCCGGTGTTCTTCCTGCAGGGTCTCGCGGGAACGTTCTTCCGGCCGTTGGCGCTGAGCTATGTGCTGGCGATCGCCGCGTCGCTGGTGGTGGCGCTCACGTTGACCCCCGCGTTGTGCCTCGTCCTGCTGCCGAGTCGGGCCGCCCACCGCGCGGAGGATGCCCCGCTCGTGACGTTCCTCAAGGAGCGCTACCGCCGGATCCTGCCGCCGTTGCTCGACCGGCCGAAGCGGGCACTTGGCATCATCGTCGCTTCGGTGGCGGCCGCCCTGATGGTCTTCCCGCTCCTGGGTGAGGAGTTCCTCCCACGGTTTCAGGAGTACGACTTCCTAATGCACTGGGTCGAGAAGCCCGGCACGTCGCTGGACGCCATGAACCGCATCACGCTGCAGGCGAGCCGGGAGCTGCGGGCCATCCCCGGGGTGCGGAACTTCGGGTCGCACACGGGCCGCGCGGAGGTCGCCGACGAGGTGGTGGGGCCGAACTTCACCGAGTTGTGGATCAGCCTCGATCCCTCGGTCGACTATCCGACGACCGTTGCCCGCATCCAGGGTGTGGTGGACGGGTATCCCGGGCTGTATCGGGACCTATTGACCTACCTGCGGGAACGCATCAAGGAGGTGCTCACGGGAGCGAGTGCTACGATCGTGGTCCGCATCTTCGGGCCGGATCTCGATTCGCTGCAGCGACTCGCCCGTGACGCCGAACGCGCCATCGGTGGCGTGGACGGCGTGATCGACCTCCACGTGCAGCAACAGATCCTCGTGCCGGAAATCGAGGTGCGGTTCCGCCCCGATGCCGCCCACCGGTTCGGACTCACACCGGGGGCCGTGGAGCATGCGGTGGCGGTGCTGGTGAAGGGCGAGAAGGTGGGAGAGTTCTACGAGGACCAGAAGGTGTTCGACATCGCGTTGTGGGGCGTGCCCCGCGTGCGGAGCGATCCCGTGGCGCTCCGGCGGCTCATGATCGATGTCCCCGGCGGCGGGCAGGTCCCGCTCGCGGAGGTTGCCGACATCCAGATCGTGCCGGTGCGCAACGAGATCACCCGCGAAGGTGCGTCCCGGAAGATCGACGTCTCGTTCAACGTGGCGGGCCGCGATCTCGGTCGCGTGGCCCGGGAAGTCGAGCAACGCGTGCGCGCCCTCGAGTTCGAGATAGGGTACCACCCGGAAGTGCTCGGGGAGTACGCGGCCCGCCGCGAATCCCACAACCGGTTGCTGGTGCTCTCGGGGCTGGCTCTACTGGGCATCTTCTTGATCCTGCACGCCGACTTTCAGTCCACCCGCGTCGCGTTGCTCACTTTTCTCACCCTCCCCTTTGCGCTGGTAGGTGGAGTACTCGGGGTGATCGTGACGGGTGGCGTCCTGTCGCTGGGGTCGCTGGTGGGATTCGTCACCGTCCTGGGCAT
>JAOUDR010000557.1 GCA_029859185.1 Gemmatimonadota bacterium | reverse complement strand
GCGTCGAACCGGGGCCGCCACTGATGAGCACGGTGAGGACGGACGACAGCACCACCAGGACGACGGCTGCCGCGGCCGCGAGCGCCGGCCGCAGCGTAACAGCGCGCGGCTCCACGAGCGCCCGCCACCCGACATGCCGCTCGGGGCGCGCGCGGGAACGAACGGCCGCCATCACCCGTGCGTCGACCTGGTCGCCGAGTGCTGGAAGCCCGTCGGCGAACGCCTTGACCGCCACCGCGAACTGTTCGGCTGCCTCGCGCTCCGCCGGATCCGCCGGTAGCGGCCCGTGGCCGTCGAGGTACCGATGGGCCTCTCCGCTCAAGCCTCGCCGCTCAACCATGCTCGTCCTCCAGTTCCTGCCGCACCGCGTCGCGGGCCCGATGCACCCGCATGCGCAGCCGATCCTCACGCGCTCCGAGCAAGGAGGCCATTTCCGCGTAGGATCGGCCTTCGACATGGTGCATCACGAACGCCTCGCGCTGATCGGCCGACAGGTGTTCCAACGCAGTCTCGATCCGCGCGCGGAGCTCGCCGCGTTCCGCCCGATCCTCCGTCCGCGTCGGGGCAACCGTGACGACGGCATCGAGCGCCACGTGCGCCCGGCGCCTGGTCCGGTGGTTGTGACACTGATTGCGGAGGATGCGGAAAAACCATGCGCCGAACCGCTCCGGTTGGGCGCACGTCGCGAGCCCGTCATAGGCCCGGATGAATGCCTCCTGCATAGCGTCCTCCGCAAGGTCCGCATCACCGCACTGCGCGACGGCAAAGCGCCCAAACATCGTCCGATACCGGGTCACCAACATCCCGAACGCCTCCACCTCTCCCTGCAACACGCGCTGCACCACCGCCGCATCATCGCGTTCCGTCCGGCCTCCAGCCATCCCACCTCCACCCTGCCGAGGACCGGGCTCAGCCGCGCCCTCATCATCGGCCCGTCCAGCCCAAGGAGGCCCCGTGCGCCCCTGGTCAGCCACGGTTCGTCCAGCCCCGTCGACCGTTGACCCCACCCCGGCCTCCCGCGTTACACGATAGGTCGCTTCGCGTCGCGGAGCCAGTAACGGGCGGCCCCTGGGGGGCGCGCGCCGCCCACTCCAACAGAAAGACACGGGATCGGGACATCATGTGACCAGCCACCTCGGCCGCGGCGGCCTCAGGCAGCAGGTCGCGCGGCGGCTGGGAGAGGGGGGGCGGCCGCCTGCGGGCCGGGACGCGCCGTGGCTAGGCGCCCAGGATGCGCATGGCGAGGAGGGCGGCGTTCTTCGCCATCCCAATCCCGACCGTCCCGACCGGGCATCCGGGTGGCAGCTGGGCGATGGAGTAGAGCGCATCGACGCCGCGCAGCGGGCCCACGTCGAGTGGCAGGCCGATGACCGGGAGGTCCGTCACCGCGGCGACGGCGCCCGGGAGGGCGGCAGCCAGGCCGGCGGCGGCAATGATGACGCGGTACCCGTTCTGCCGCGCGTCCTTCGCGATCTGCGCGGTCTGCTCGGCGTTCCGATGCGCGGAGGAAACCACGAAGTCGTAGCCCACGCCTCCCTCGTCGAGCGCCTTCATGGCTGGCGCCACCCGCTCCCGATCGCTCTCTGATCCCACCAGAATCAACACCGGCTTGGCCATGTCACACTCCGTCCTATTCCGCAGCCCCCCGCTCAGCCGTGCGGGTCCCTATCCGGCGAATCTGCCGACCAGCAGGCTCACGTTGTGTCCGCCGAATCCAAACGAATTGGAGAGTGCCACGCGCACCGGGCGCTCGACGGCACCGCCGGACGCACAGTTCAGATCGCAGTCCGGATCGGGATCGTCCACGTTGATCGTCGGGGGGATGATCCCGCGCACCAGCGTGAGGACGCTGACGGCAAACTCGAGTCCGCCTGCCGCGCCGAGGAGGTGCCCGGTCATGGACTTGGTGGAGCCCGCGACGAGCTCGTACGCGTGGGCGCCGAACACGTCCTTGACCGCCGTCACCTCCGCGACATCCCCATGGGGGGTCGCCGTCCCGTGGGTGTTGATGTACCCGACGGTGGTGGTCGCCACGCCCGCATCGGCGAACGCGGCAAGCATGGCCCGCTTGGCGCCTTCCCCACCCGGTGCCGGTTGCGTGATATGATAGGCGTCGGCCGACATGCCATAGCCGAGCACCTCGGCGTAGATCCGCGCGCCGCGGGCTTGGGCATGCTCCAGGGCCTCGAGGATCACGATGCCGGCCCCATCCCCCATGACGAATCCGTCGCGCCCCCGATCGAACGGCCGCGACGCCCGCTCCGGCTCATCATTGCGGGTCGAGAGGGCCTTCATGTTCGTGAACCCGGCGATGGCCAGTGGCGTGATCGCGGCCTCGGCACCACCCGTGATCATGACGTCGGCGGTTCCGCCCTGAATCAGGCGGTACGCCTCGCCGATGCCGTGCGCCGACGACGCGCACGCGGACACGGTGCAATAGTTCGGTCCCTTCGCGCCCGTCCGGATCGAGACGACCCCGGACGCGATGTCCGGGATGAACATCGGCACGAAGAAGGCGGAGACCCGCTTATAGCCTTGCGTGAGCGAGATCCGGCACTGTTCCTCGAAGGTGCCGATGCCACCGATGCCCGATCCGATGAGCACCCCGGCCCGTTCCGGCTCCGGCACCCGCGCGCCAAGCCCCGCGTCCTCCATTGCCTGCGTGGCGGCGGCAATGGCGTACTGCAGGAACAGATCGAAACGCTTGGCTTCCTTGCGGTCGATGTACGGAGTCGGGTCGAAGTCCTTGACCTCGCACCCGAACCG
>JAOUDR010000556.1 GCA_029859185.1 Gemmatimonadota bacterium | reverse complement strand
GCGGAGGGCCGCCCCGTCAGGGCTCGTGACGACCCCGATGCGCCTGGGCCAGCGCGGCAGCGACCGTTTGCGGGCCGGGTCGAGCAGGCCATCGCGCCGCAGCGCCTCCTTGGCCCGCTCCAGCTTGAGCTGCCAGTCCCCTTCGGCGCGGGCCGGCAGGATCTGCCGCACGGTGAGTCGGAACTCGCCACGCTCTTCCCAGACCGTGGGCTCCGCGTGGGCAAAGACCTCGAGGCCGTCATCGGGCACGCTGGGCGCTCGTTCCGCATCCTTCCGCCACATGACGCACCGCACCTGGGCGGCGCGGTCACGCAGCCCGAAGTACCAGTGTCCGCTCCCGTATTTCTTGAACCCGGTGACTTCGCCGCGTACCCAGAGGCGGGGAAACCCCGCCTCCACCAGTTGCCGCGCGCGTTGTGTGACCTGCGAGACCGACCAGGCACCGTCGGCCGGCGCCGCGGCGCGGTCGAACAGCGTCAGGTTGCCCACTGCCGCGCAGCCTGCACCGCGTTGTACAGCAGCATCGTGATCGTCATGGGACCGACGCCGCCCGGGACCGGCGTGATCTTCGAAGCCACTTCCGCCGCTTCGGCGAACGCCACGTCCCCCACGAGCCGATAGCCCTTCTCTACAGAGGGGTCGTCCACGCGGTTGACGCCGACGTCGACCACGGCAGCGCCCGGCTTCACCATGTCACCGCGGATGAACTCGGGTTTGCCCATCGCCACGATGAGGATGTCCGCCTGCCGGGTCACCGCGCCGATGTCCCTGGTGCGCGAGTGACACACCGTCACCGTCGCGTCGCCACCGTCGCCCTTGTGCAAGAGGAGCGACGCCATCGGCCGGCCGACGATGTTGGAGCGGCCCACGATGACGACGTGCGCGCCGCGGGTGGTCACGCCGGCCTTGACCAGCATCTGCTGCACGCCGTAGGGCGTCGCGGGCCGGAATCCGGTGGGATCGCCGATCGAGACCTTCCCGACATTCTCCGGATGGAATCCATCCGCGTCCTTCGATGGGAGAATCGCGTGCAGGACCCTCGTCTCATTGATGTGATCCGGCAGCGGCAGCTGGACCAGCATGCCGTGGATCATCGGATCCCCGTTCAAGCGCGCCACCACGCCGAGCAAATCGGCCTCGGTGGTCTCCGCCGCGAGCCGGATGGTCTCGCTGTGCATGCCCAGTTGCTCGCAGGCCTTCCCCTTCATCCGAACGTAGACCTGGCTCGCGGGATCCTCCCCCACCAAAACCACCGCCAGGCCGGGCACGACGCCCTTGGCCCGCAACGCTTCGATCTCGGGGCGCAACTCGGCCCGCATCGACTCCGCGATCTTCTTGCCGTCAATCAGCTCAGCGCGCAAAATCCACCGCCCTTGTCTCCCGAACCACCACGATTTTGATCTGCCCGGGATACTGCAGTTCCTGCTCGATCCGTCGGGCAATCTGATCTGACAACCCCTGGGCCTTCACATCGTCCACCACGTCCGGCACGACCACGACGCGCAGTTCCCGCCCCGCCTGAATGGCGTAGCACTTCTCCACGCCCTGATAGCTCGTCGCAATCGCCTCGAGGTTCGTCAAGCGCTTGACGTACGTCTCGAAGGCCTCGCGCCGTGCCCCCGGGCGCGACCCACTGATGGAGTCCGCGGCCTGCACGATCACCGAAATGGGCGTCTCGTGCGGAACGTCGTCGTGGTGGGCCGCGATGGCATTCACGACGATGGGATCCTCACCGTATTTCGTGGCCACTTCCACGCCCAACTGGACGTGGGTGCCTTCGTGCGTATGTGTGAGCACCTTGCCGATGTCGTGCAGCAGGGCACCCCGTTTGGCGAGCCGCACGTCGAGCTTCAACTCGGCGGCCATCATTCCCGCGAGCCAGGCAACTTCCTTGGAGTGCTGCAGGATGTTCTGGCCGTAGGAGGTCCGGTACTTCATCCGACCGATGAGCTTCACCAGCTCGGGATGCACGCCGCGGACCTCGAGCTCGTAGACGGTCTGCTCACCGACTTCGACGAGCTCCTTGTCGAGCTGCTCGCGAACCTGGTTGACGACCTCCTCGATCCGTCCGGGATGGATCCGGCCGTCGGTGATCAGCTGCTCGAGTGCCCGCCGCGCCACTTCGCGGCGCACGGGCTCGAAGCAGGACACCACCACCGTGTCGGGTGTATCGTCGATGATGACGTCCACGCCGGTGGCCGTCTCGAAGGCGCGGATGTTCCGGCCCTCGCGACCGATGATGCGTCCCTTCATTTCGTCCGATGGCAGGGCCACGGCGGAGACGCTCGACTCGGCCGTGTGCTCCGCCGCAAGGCGCTGGACCGCGAGCGCGATGATCTTTTTCGCCTCCCGGTCGGCCGAACGCTTGGCTTCTTCCTTGATGTCCCGTACCAGCGCCCCGGCCTGGCTCCGGGCCTCGTCCTCGAGCGACCGCATCAACTCGCCCCGCGCCTCCTGGGCGGTCATCCCGGCCATGCTCTCGAGGCGCGATTGACGCTCCGTGAGCAGACGGCGGGCTTCCTCATGCGCGTCCTTGATCTGCTGGTCCCGCGCCGCGACGGCCGTTTCCCGCTCGGCCAGGGCCCGGTCGCGCTGCTCGAGCGTGTCGAGCTTCCGGTCCAAGAGACTCGTGCGCTCCTCTAGGCGCCGCTCGATCCGCTCGATCTCCTCCCGCCGCGCGGCGATTTCGTGCTCCCAGGCTTCCCGCGCCCGGATGAGCTCTTCCTTCCCGGCCAGGACCAGTTCGGCGCGCTCGGTCTCGGCGGTG
>JAOUDR010000554.1 GCA_029859185.1 Gemmatimonadota bacterium | reverse complement strand
TCACCGCGGTCAGCGGTCGGTCCCACACGGCCGCGGCGTCGGACCCGCGGTGGTGTGTCGCCGTTCCCGGGAGTACCGCCTGCACCGCCGTCTGCTCGGCCGAGACTTCGGTGTCGCTCCCGAGCAAGCGAACGGCGAGGAGCCACGGCTGGCTCTTGGCGGCCGCGGGTGACAGCAGCTCGAGGGCGGCGGGGGTCAGCCCGCTGGCGAGGACCTCGCGCCCTGCCTCGAGCAGGTCGTCACGCGTACCGGGAATGGACAGCGTGCAGTCCGCTCGGGGAACGGCGCGCAGTCGCAGGTGCACCCGCGTGATCACCCCGAACGCGCCGAACGTCCCAAGGGCGAGCTTGGCGAGATCATACCCCGCGACGTTCTTGACGACGCGCCCACCCACGTGCAGGACGCGTCCGTCGCCGGTCACGAGCGAGAGTCCCAGGACCTGGTCGCGCAGCGGGCCGAAGCCACTGCGCAGCGGTCCCGTGGTCCCGGTGGCGAGGACCGAACCGAGGGTCCGGTTTCCGCCGGGCGCGTCCTGCGCCAGCCAGACGTGTTGGTCACCGAGGCCGCGCCGCAGCGTGTCCCACCGCACGCCCGCCAGGGCCGTCGCGACGAGATCCGCCGGATCGACCGGTCCCAGCGCGTCCAACCGTGCGGTGCCAAGGCGCAGGTCGGCCGCGCTCGGGGGTGGCATCCACGTACCGGCCCCCACGATGGCCACGCGCCACCCCTCGACGGACGCCGTACGGAGCAGGAGCGCACAGGTGGCCTCGTCGGTGGGCAGCACGAGCGGGGGGGCATCGTCACCGTCGGCGACCGCCTCGTTCCCGAGGAGCTGGCGCAACCGGTCCGTCAGAGCCGGCCGCGTCACGACGCCGGCTCCGCGGTGACCGCCGGCACGACCGAGGCGTCGGCGCGGTGACCGAACGATCCGCTCCACTCCCGACAACTCCGCACCGGAATCACCTTGCCCGGGTTGGCCCGCTCGGCGGGGTCGAACACCCGCCGGACCGCACGCATGGCTCCCAGGGTGGACGGGTCGAACAGGTCGGCCATGTAGCGGAGCTTGTCGATGCCGACTCCGTGCTCGCCGGTAATGGTGCCACCGGCGGCGATGCAGACCTGCATCATCTCCGCCGCGGCCCGCTGCACCCTGTGGCGCTGATCGGCATCGCGCCGGTCGAAGGTGATGTTCGGGTGCAGATTGCCATCCCCGGCATGGAACACGTTCCCCACCGTCACCCCGTACCGAGCCGCGATCGCGCTGATGGCCTCGAGGACGTCAGGAAGCGCGCTGCGTGGCACCACGGCGTCCTGAACGACGAGATCGGGGCTGAGCCTGCCCAGGGCGCCAAACGTCTTCTTGCGTCCCTGCCAGAGCCGTTCCCGCTCGGCCGCTTCCCGGGCCGAGCGGACGGACCGGGCACCGGCGCGGCGGAGGTGTGCGGCAGCGGCCTCCGCGAGGTCCGCCACCGCCGTCTCGTCGCGGCCGTCGACCTCGACCAGCAGCACGGCCGCTGCGTCGGTGGGATAGCCCGCGCGGTAGATCGAGGCCTCGACCACCCGCACACACGTGCCATCCATCATCTCGAGCGCGGCGGGCACGATGCCGGAGGCGATGATGGCCGACACGGCCTCGCCGGCCGCCCTGAGCGAGTCGAAATCGGCGAGGAGGGTACGCACCGCGGTCGGCAGGGGAGTCAGTCGCACGGTGATCCTGGTCGCAATGCCGAATGTGCCCTCGCTGCCCACGAAGACCCCCACCAGATCCGGTCCCCACGGCTCTCCCCCCGGCGACCCCAACTCGACGACGTCCCCTGACGGAAGGACCACTTCGAGGGCCAGCACGTGCTGCGTGGTGACCCCGTACTTCAGGCAGTGGGGCCCGCCGGCGTTCTCGGCGACGTTCCCACCGACGGTGCAGGCCGTTTGACTCGAGGGGTCCGGTGCGTAGTGGAGGCCGTAGGGCGCCGCTGCCTTGGACAGCCGAGTGTTGATGACACCCGGCTCCACGACCGCCCGGCGATTCTCCGGGTCGAGATCCAGGATGCGGGTGAGCCGCGTGAGGCCGAGGACTACGGCGTCGGCGTTCGCGACCGCACCGCCGGAAAGGCCCGTGCCTGCGCCCCGCGCCACGAAGGGAACCCCGTGGTGCGCGAGGATGCGGACGACTCGAAGGAGTTCGTCCCTGCTCCCGGGAAGCACAACGGCGCCGGGAAGCGCGTGCAGGGTAGAGAGACCATCGGAGGCGTAGGTCTCTCGACTTGCCTGATCACCGCGCACCCAGCGCGGGCCGACGACCCCCGCGATCGCGTCGAGCGCCTGGGACGCGATGCTCATTCGCCGGTGACGATATCGCGCGCGTGGCCGCCGCCGCCGTTGCCCCGGGCACGGGCATGGACGGCCACGCGCCGTTCCAGCTCGTCGTTGAGCGGCCGGAGAAGCTGCAGCAGGCGCTGGAGCCGTTCGTTGGTGGAGCGCATCGCGAGCAGCTCCTGCTTCACGTCTCCTTCCATCTCGAGCGCTGCCGCGATCTGGAACGACGTCGCCTGCGGTGTGGCGTGCAGCTGCAACGCCTCCTGGGGCCGGTCGCTGAGCGCCTGCATGCCGGCCACGAATCTCGCGAACTGACCGCGCGCCTGGTTGGCCAACTCGTCGAGTTGGGGTGCGGTGAGGTCATGGTCGTCGAAGGTTTCGACCCGGGCCAGGTGATACGGCAAGTCGGTAGGCACGTCCTCCAGCAGGACGTACCGCTCGTCGCCTACCGTCAGGAT
>JAOUDR010000555.1 GCA_029859185.1 Gemmatimonadota bacterium | reverse complement strand
CGAGCATAGGCGGGCAGACGGTCCGGGTGGTCACGGGGGCGCGAGGCGGACGGATCTCGATCGTGATTCTGACTCTGCATGAGCGGTGATATGGGGGGGCGGTCGGCGGGGACGTTCCTGGTGCTCCTCGCGCTCAGCGCCGTGTGCGTGCTGCTCGGAGGGCTGCCGATCTTGGCGGCGCTGGGTGCGGTCGAGACTGAAGGTGGGATCGAGCCCGTCGGCCGCGTGGTGGCGTTTCTGTTTGGTGCGGTGTTCGTGGGACTGGGGGGCGCCGTGATGGCCCGCCCGCTGCGCGTGCTCGCGCGAGCCGATGGGGCGGAGACCTGGAGTGCCACGTGGCGACTGGCAGGGCAACGGCTGGTGCGACGGGCAGATCCCAGGTCGGCCGGCGCGGCCTTGAGCGTGGCCGCTCTTGCCGCCGGATGCTGGCTGGCGTACGCCGGGGTCGCGCTACCCTGGGTCGGTGGCGCGGACACCTTCATTGGCCTCGTGGCGCTCGAAGCGCTGGTGATCCACGGGTTCCCGTTCTTCCTGATCACGGTCACCTTCGTGCGCCACACGCGGGCCGTGGCCCGCTTCGTCTCGACCACCGTGCTGGCACTGCTGGCGATCGCCTACTCGGTGCTCGCCGTGGTCTATGGCGGAGGGATCGAGGGTATGCTCTGGCTGGGCTACCTGCTCATCCCCAACGTGCTGGCCGTGCTTCGCACCGATGCCGGAGCCGCGACGCGCGTGGTTGCCATCAGTCGCTGGGCCATCAAGTTCGCGCTGCTCTTCACGCTGGCCGGCATCGTCGGCGGGGGATCGTTCGACAGTCCGGAGACGCTGCAACTCGGCGCGACGTACTTCGGGGCGCTCGCGCTCGTCGAGTTGTTTCGCATCACCGACGTGCCCTCCGACCTCGCGGCCGCCTGGCGCGCGCTTCCGCCGGGCGAGGACTCGCTGCTCGCCGCGGTCCTCGGCAGGTCGTAGTCTCTACCGGTACGAATCGACGAATTCATGGTTGACCACACGGCGGACTTGCGGAGGGGAATCCACTCATATAAAATAGATATGATTACCATATATATTTATTGATGACCCTCGGACAGTTTGCGACCGCCGTCGGCGCTCCCAAGCGCTGGGTGCAGAACGCGTTTCAGGCGCTTGGCCTGCCCGCGGTCTACACCGAGCCCCTGGCCCGGAGGCTCGCGTTTGCCAAGGCGGTGAAAGAGGCGTGCGGGATGCCGCTCAGGCGGGCGTTCCCGCTCGCGGACGCGGCGCTCGCGCGGTGGCCTGCGCACAAGACCTGGGAGCTTCGCGAACCGGACGGCGCGGTACGCGTCGTGATCGATCTCGAGCGCTTCCTGTCAGACTACGCCGTGCGGCTCTCGCTGTCGCGCACGTTCTACGCGGAGAAACGTCGCGGGCGGCCGCGGAAGCGCACGCTTCGGGGTATCGCGTGGGCGGAGTGGTACGGCGTGGACATCTCCCTGCTGGTAGAATCGCTCAAGCGCACGCCGGAGGAGCGGCTGCGGCAACTGGATGAGGTGCGGGAGTTCTTCGCCACGGCCCGGATTGTCCGATGAAGGCGTTCATTGGTCAGATCGCGGCGCTGGTGGAGGGCGAGGTGCAGTTTGTGGTGATCGGTGGAGTCGCTGCTGGGCTGCACGGCGCCGGACGAGCCACGTTCGACCTCGACATCTGCTACGACCCATCGGCAGAGAACCGCGAGCGGCTCGCGAAGGCGTTAGCGGGTTGGGGTGCCTATCTCCGCGGGGTGGAGCCCGGTCTGCCGTTCACCATGGATGCTCGGCAACTCCTGATCACGCCAGTTATGACGCTCACCACGTCTACGGGCGATCTCGACGTGATGGACCGGGTCGCCGGCGTTGGCGAGTTCGCGGCGGTGTACGCGCAGTCGGTGGTAATCAGAGTGGGGGACGTGGCGTTCCGGACTCTCGATCTCCCGGCATTGGTGGCCGCAAAGCGTGCCAGCGCACGCCCGAAGGACCTCGATCAGTTGCCGGAGCTGGAAGCGCTGCTTGCGATGAGAAGGAGCAATCCGTAGCCGGTCGTACCGCTCAACCGCTATCGCGCCAGGTCAACCCCGGCCGTGCGGAAGTCGTCGTGCTACGAAGGCCACCGGCGGGCGCCGATCCGCCGATCACCCCACCCGCCGCGTCTTCCGCCGCATGAAATCCATCAAGATGTACTGCCCCAGCGTCATCGTATTCGTGAAGTAGGCCTTCCCCTTCGCGATCTCGCACACCCGCTTCACGAACTCCACCAGCGACCGCTCCCGCGCCAGCATGAACGTGTTGATCAGGATCCCGCTCTTCCGGCACGCGGCAACCTCGCGGAACGTGGCCTTGAGGATCTTGGGGTCGAGTCCCGCCGAGTTGATGTAGATCCGGCCGTCCGGCAACGTGAGTGCCGAGGGCTTCCCGTCCGTGATCATGACGATCTGCCGCATGTCCTTGCCTTGGGCGAGCAAGAGGCGGCGGGCGAGCTTCAGCCCTTCGGCCGTATTTGTGTGATAGGGACCGACCTGGGCCTGCGACAACCGCTTGAGCGGAATCTCCTCGGCGGAATCGTGAAACAAGACGACGCTGAGTGAGTCGCCGGGAAACTGCGTCCGGATTAGGTGCGTCAACGCCAGCGCGACCTTCTTGGCGGGCGTGAACCGGTCCTCGCCGTACAAGATCATCGAGTGCGAGCAGTCGAGCATGAGCACCGTCGCGGCGCTGGAACGGTATTCGCTCTGGTGCACCATCAGATCGGGGTAGTCC
>JAOUDR010000041.1 GCA_029859185.1 Gemmatimonadota bacterium | reverse complement strand
TGCGACGCGATCTGCCGGCAGGGACTGGCGCGACGCACGGGAGGGAACAAACTTCCCCCCTGACCAGGTACATCATCTAGACGCCCTGGTACGCCCCGTGACCTCGCCGACCCCCTTCCCGCTGACCCCTTGGGTGCGCCGTCTCTTGACGGCGAATGTCGCCGTATTCGTGTTGGCGGCAGCCATTGTCACGCCTTCATGGGTCATTCGGACATTCGGGTTCACGCCCGTGGGCGCCGCCGAGCGCCCGTGGACGTTCCTGACCTACATGTTCGCCCACGCCGGCGTGCTGCACCTGGCGGTGAGCGGGCTCATGCTCCTGCTGTTCGGTCCCGCCGTGGAACGCCGGATGGGCTCCGGCGCCTTCATCCGGTACTACCTCCTCTGCGGGCTGGGCGGACCGCTTGCGGCGTTCGGGCTCGCGCTCGTCATCCCCGGCGTGGGTCCCTTCACTGGAGCGTCAGCGGCGGTTTTCGGCGTAGCCCTGGCCTTTGCCCTCGCATGGCCCGAGGCGCGGGTGTTCGTGTTCCCCCTCCCCTGGTCCGTGCCCGCGGGCGCGCTGGTGGGACTGCTCGCGGTGGCGGCACTGCTGCCCTTCCTGCTGGATACGCCCGATGGCGTGGCACACCTCGCGCACCTGGGCGGATTCGTAATCGGTTTCCTGTACCTCAAGGGCGGGGAGTTCCTGGACCGCCGGGGAACCCTCCCCGAGGGCGTGGCACCGGCGGAGCCTGTCCTGGTGGTGCACCAGTCGGGTGCGGCCACGGCCGATGCGCCGGCGGAGCGACCGCTCCAGCCCCCGCGGGATGACGCGGCCCTGGAGATGAACCGCGTGCTGGACAAGATCTCGCGGCAGGGTCTCGCGAGCCTCACGGCCGCCGAACGCCGGTTTCTCGACGAGGTCAGCCGCCAACTCCGGCGAGAGTAGGTCGTGCCACCTCGGATTCGGGTTCGTCAAGGCGACCTCACCACTTTCGAGGGCGACGCCATCGTCAACGCCGCCAACGACCGCCTGATTCTCGGGGCCGGCGTCGCCGGCGCAATCCGCCAGGCAGGCGGACCTACGATCCAGGCCGAGTGCGATCGTCACGGGCCGATCCGGATGGGCGAGGCGATGGTGACCGGAGCCGGCAAGCTCCCAGTCCGCCACGTGATCCACGCCGCCATCATGGGTGATGAGCCCACCGACCTCACCACCATCGCGCGAGCAACCGCGGCCGTCCTCCGGCTCGCGGCCGAGCTCGGCGTCGCCCGCCTCGCGATGCCCATCCTCGGTTCCGGGGTCGGCCGCATCCCACTCCTGGATGCCGCCGGTGCCATGATCGAGACCATCCACGCGTCGGCGGACGCCGAGTCCATCGAGGTCATTGTTCTGTTCGGGTATCGGAACGAAGACGCGGATCTGCTCGAAGCGCTCGTATGATTGCGGCGACCCTCGTGCTCGGTGCCGCGCTCGCGGTCGGCACGCCCGACAGCGGGCTCGTAGCGCGGGTCGAGTCCCTGCTCGTGATCGGTCAGCTCGCGGAGGCCCGCCGTGTGGCAGAAGCCGCAATGCGCCGCGACCCGGACGATCCCGCCGCGCTCCTCGCGCTCGGACGCACCTACCTCGAGTGGCCGGTCATCGGCCGGTTTCGGGCCTGGCGTCTCTTCGAAGACGCGGCCCGCCGTGCTCCGGACGATCCCGAGCCACGCTACTGGCAGATGCAGACCGGACGGCGCCTCGGTGGCGTGGACGGCGAGCGGCTCACGCGCGACGGGTTCTTCAAGCTGCTCGACCTCTCTCCCGAATACCGGGACATGTGGGACATCTGGGAGCGCCTCTACCGAGGACCGGGACACCGGCGCAAGGCGGAGGCCATCCTCGCCGCGCATACGGACCCGGCCTCCCGACTCCGGCGGGCCGTGCTGCTCATCGAGCTGGAGCGGTACGAGGCCGCCGACTCTGTGCTCGCGGCGTTGACGGCCCGGGATGGCGACAACGTCCGCATCCTCGCGCTGCGGGCACAAGCTGCGTTCGAGGCCGGCCGGCTCGAGGAGGGAGAGCGGCTCTACTGGTACGCGGTGGACCGCGCGCACGCCGATACCACCGATCTCCTCTGGCGCCAGATCGCGGCCATCGCCTCCCCCGAGGAGGAAGTCCAGTACTACGTCGCGCCGCCGGACGGACGCGCAGCGCTCTTCCGCGGCTTCTGGGCACGGCGGGAGCCCGATCTCGCGACGCCCACCAACGAACGCCTCGCGGAGCACTTCCAGCGCCTCCGCACGGCGCGACGCGATTTCGCCCTGCTGTTCCCGTCGTCGCGTTTTCACCGCTCGGTGGAGGCTCGCGCCCGCGTCGCCGGGCTCGGAGCGGCCCTCCTTGAACGGCTGGCAGGCTTCTACGTCAATGGGCGACTCCCCGGCCACTCGCGGGTCGAGGACGAAGTGCAAGCGGCCGGGGTCGGTGTGGACGTCCGGGATCTTCCCGAACCCGACTCCGTCACGCGCTATGTGCGGTACGGATTCGACGGTCGCGGGCTCTTGTACCTGCGGTTCGGCGCGCCGGAGCAACGGCTGGTGAGCGTGGGGGAGGGACTCGACGTTGAGGCGTGGCGCTATCGGGTGGAGGGACGACCCGTGACGTTCGGGATGGTTCGTGGGACCGCCTGGGGCGGTCGTGGAGAGGCAGGAGGGGACTTCGTGCTGTTCCCCACCAGTCGGACCGAGGTGCATAACGCGATCGTGATGCTGGAGCGGGACGAGAGCGCCCTGCGGGCCGATCTTCAAGTCGAGGCGTGGTTCGCGTTCTTCCGCGCCGCGGATCCGCAGCTCGCCCGCCTCGGGTACCTGGATATCGTGATTCGCCCAAGTGCGGATTCGGCCGCAGTCGCGATGTGGGATCTCGCCGACCAGGAGATCGTGCGCGTGCGCGGGGCGGTTCCCCTGACCGTGACACTGGCCGAGGGCGTTTACCGCATCGGCGCCGACATCCGGACGGACCGCGGCCGCGGTCGCCTGCGCGACCACTTCGAGACGCCATCCATCGGCTCGGGCTGGCTCGCCATCTCGAGCCTGTTGGCGGGGATCACGGCGGATACGGCACCCGGGCGCAGCGCAATGGCGGCGCTGATGCCCGCGGACCGGGTGATCGTCCGCGAAGGGCGGCCGCTCACGCTGTTTGCGGAGGTGTACGACCTGCCGGCCGACCGCGGCATGGTACGCTACGACGTCACGTACACATTCGCGCCGCGCGGCCGCGGCGATCGCGTGACGCTCACCTTCCCCCGCGCACGACCCGCAGGTCCCACGCTCATCGAGCGGCTGGTGGTGCAGCCGGGGCTCGTCCCCGCCGGCGTGTACCGGTTGACGCTCTCGGTGCACGATCGGGTGCTCGGGATCACCTCGCGGAGCGTCGCCCTGGATCTGACGCTGCGCTGAGCGCTCTTGTCAGCGGTCGGCACGCGCGGCAGATTCGAATCGCCGCCGATGCTGATCAACCTCGTGCCCGACTTCCTCGCCGCGCTCAGTGCGCGTGATCCGCTCGCCGCCTACCATCGTTATCTCGAAACTCACCGCCCGGTGCTGCGCGCGTACTGGCGGAATTATGTGCTGGATCTCGAGAGTCCCCACGCGGACGAGGTCATCGGCCGCGTGCTCGCCGCCGACCGGCGTGACCTCCATCACCTCCTGAGCTCCCGCGACGTCGTGCGGGTCGCGGAGGAGACGCTGCGCTCTTGCGAGGCGGTGTTCGAGACGGATACCCCGATCGACGTGTACCTGATGGTCGGCGTGGGCGCCGCGAACGCAGGGGAGTTGGTGGTCGACGGCCGCGGTATGGCGTTCGTCTGCCTGGAACACTTCACCGGCCGACCGAACCCCGACTCGTTCGGCCTGGGGCTGGATCCGGTCCTGTTGCCCCTATGGATCGCGCATGAGGTGGCACACGCCGTTCGCTACACGTCACCGTGCAGCGACGCGGAGCTGGCCCGCATCGTCGCGGACGCCGCCGGGACGTACGACTACTGGGAAAGCGGCTCCCGCGCAACGCTGCGCGAACTGCTCGTGAACGAGGGCCTCGCCGTACTTGCCGCGGAGGCGGTGGCACCGGGCTTCGAGCCCTGGGACTACCTCGGCTACACGCGCCGACAGTACCGCCGTCTGCGGGAGCTCGACGCGTTTCTGCGCCGCGCACTCATCGGCGAGCTCGACCAGCGGGGACTGGGACTCCGGCTGCGCTACCTGTCGGGCGGGATGGCGCCGGCCCAGCGTCTCGTGGCGGGGCGCGTGATCCCGGAGCGTGCCGGATACTACCTCGGACGGCGCCTGGCCGAGGCGGCGGTCGAGGAGCGTGGCATCGCGGAAGCGCTCCGCCTCTCGGCCGAGAGCGTCACGGCGTTCGACGAGCAGGCCGCGGGCGCGCAATCCGCATGACGCCCCGCACCGAAGACGAGAGCGACGAGCGGCGCACCCAGCGGGTGCTCCGCGAGGCGCTCGACGAGTTGGTGCAGCACGTACGCGTCGTGCGCCGGACGTTGCCGACCATGGCGCCCCACGAGATCGAGTACGCCCAGGAGCGCCTCGAGTGGCTGGCGGACGAAGTGTGGCGCATCGCGCTCGACACGGATGCCGAGCACGACTGACGCGGCGCCCTACTTCCCCACGCAGAACGAGGCGAACACCCGCGCCAGCACATCGGCGGGCGTGATCAGCCCGATGATACCCTCGAGCGCCGTGACAGCCGCGCGGAGATGGGTAGCGGCGATCGCCGCCTCGAGTCCGGATCCGCGGCTACGCTGGAACTCCTCGAGCTCGTGGCGGGCATGCGCCAGCGCCGCGCGGTGGCGCTCCCGAGTGAGCACCGGCGCGCCATTGCCTGCGACGCGGAGACCGTGGAACGCCAGCGCGGCCAGTCGCTCACGCACCGCAGCAATCCCGCGCCCAGTGTGCGCCGACACCACGAGATCGTCAGTGGCCCCCACGAAATCGTCAGTGGCCCCCACGAGATCGTCGGTGGCCTCCAGGCCACGGACCCCCTGGTCGCCCTTGGTATGCACGACAAGGGTCGGGACGCTCAGCGAGGACAGGAACACCTCTTCAGTTGGCGCCAGGGGTTGCCCGGCTTCCACGCAGTAGAGCACGACATCCGCCGCCGTCAGGAACCGGCGGCTCACTTCGACCCCAAGCCGCTCGATCCGATCTTCGGATGCTCGCAGGCCGGCGGTGTCTACGAGCCTGAACGGGAATCCACCGAACACGGCCGGGACTTCGATCGCGTCGCGCGTCGTACCAGGGATCTCGGTCACGATCGCGCGGTCCTCGCCAAGCAGCGCGTTGAAGAGTGACGACTTCCCGGTGTTGGGAAGCCCGGCGATCACACACAGGGCCCCGTCGCGGAGCCGCGTGCCCTCCCCAGCCGTTGCCAGCAGGTCGTCGATCGCCGTCGTGGTCTCCTGGAGGGCGGCGGTCACGCGCTCCGGGGAAACCGGTCCGTCGTCTTCTTCCGGGAAGTCGATGTCGTAGCTCACCAGGGCTTCGATGGCGAGCACGCGCTCGCGCAGGGCATCGATACGGGACGACGTCCCCCGATCGAGCTGATGCAGCGCCGCGCGGCGCTGCGCCGGAGCCGTCGCGTCAACGAGATCGCCGATCGCCTCCGCCTGAAGCAGATCGAGCTTCCCGTTGAGTACCGCGCGCCGGGTGAACTCACCCGGCTCGGCCGGGCGTGCCCCGGCCGCGCAGAGCGCCCCCAGCAACTCCACCTGGACGAGGACGCCACCATGACACCAGATCTCGACGAGCGATTCACCAGTGTAGGACGCGCCGTCGGCGTAGACGACATACAGCACGTCATCCAGGACTTCCCGGGACTCGGGGTGGTGGGCGCGCCCACGCCACACCCGGCGCGGCTCGTCAGGCCGAAACGGGGTGAGGACCCGCGCGGCGACCGATCGGGCGTCACGCCCGGAAACACGGACGAGCGCCACGGCCGCGCGCCCCGACGCCGACGAAACCGCCGCGATCACGTCGTGGAGCATACGCGAAAAGTGCGGGAGGAAACGCCAAAACAGAACCGGGCCCCGTCAGGGGCCCGGTGTGCCGACCCGGTCAGCCCGGTCCGCCTCCGCCACCGCGGCCGCCCAATCGGCGAGCCCGCTCCCGGGAAATCAGCCACTGTTGTGGCAGGCTCGCCACGTTGCTCACCGCATAGTAGAGGTTGAGTCCGGACGAGAATTTCAGGAACAGGAACGTGAACATGACCGGCATCACGTACATCATCATCTTCGCCTGGGGATTCGGCGGCACCCCTCGCTGCCCGAGCCAGGACAGCACGAACATGGACACCCCCATGAAGACCGGGATGATGTAGTACGGGTCCGCACGGGCAAGGTCCGGAAGCCAGAGGAAGGACACACCACGGAATTCGATGGTGTTCGCGAACACGAAGAACAGGGCGAACAGGACCGGCATGGGGATCAACATCGGCACGCAGCCCCCCAGCGGATTCACCCCGTGCTCCTTGTACAGCTTCATCATCTCCTGCTGCAGCTTCTGCGGCTCGTTCTTGTACCGGTCCTGCAGGGCCTTCAACTCCGGCTGGATGGCCTGCATCGCCGTAGACGACCGCATCGCCTTCTGGTTCAACGGCCACAACAGGACACGCACCATGATCCCGAACAGGATCAACACCCACCCGTAGGAGATGCTCAGCGTCTCATGCATCCACAGGAGGATGCGCACGATGAAGTTCGCAAACGGTCTGATGATGGGCCGGAAGATCCAGCCGTACGGATTCACGTCCTCGAGATCGTGACCGATCCTGGCGAGGCGGCGGAATTCCTGCGGGCCCACGTAGAGGCTGTGCTGAAACCGACCGCTCGCAACGGGCAGGGAGGTCACGAGGGTGACGTCCGTCTCGAACCGACCCGGTTTGGGGCCCCCGACCACCAGCGCTCCCCCGAACTGCGGGTTGCCTTCCTCGAGCGCCAGCACTGCCTGGAGGAAGTACTTCGACTTGATGGCCACCCACTCGAATGGCCCAGCCAACTCCTGCACTTCGCCGGGATCCAGGCTTCGGAAGTCCAGCCGTTCGGTCCGGTTGGCCTTGGTCACGACCCCATAGGAGCGGATATCCGCCACCGTGTCGGCATCGACGGATCGAAGCCGTGGGCCCAGGCCGATCGTGAGCACCCCCTCAGCCCCACCCCCGATCTCGCCCTCGACGTCAAAGACATAGGCGTCCGGGCGGAACCGATAGACCAGGCGTACGTCTCGTGCCCCCACCCGACCGGTCCACGTCAGCGACGCACCCTCAGACCCGACCCGAAGGAGGTCGGTATTCGCCTCGAACGTCGCTCGGTCGAACGGCAAGGTGTCGCCGCCGACCACGAATGCGTAGGCCAGCAGTCGCGAGTTCGGCGGGAGGAGCTGGGCCGTGCCGGAGTCCGTGGACACGAGCGCCCGGTATTGCAGCAGGGTAGCCCCAAGCAGGCGTGCGCCCTGCGTCGTGAACTCGTACCGGTACAGGTCGGATTCCACCACGACGCGCCGTTCGGCGCTGGGCTCGTCAGGCAGGGGTTCCTGTTCGGTCAGCCCCGGGACGGCCGGAACCGTCGTCCTGGTGGTTGTCGATGGCCCCGCGACCGGAGTGGCGGGAGGGAGCGCCGTCACGGCCGTGTCTTCCGTCCCTGGAGCCGGCACCGGGGGGCGCTGGGGAGGCCAGAGGAGCGATGGCACGATCGTGACACCGAGCATCAGCAGGATGGCCAAGAGAAGTCGGCGGTCCATTAGTCCCTCATGGCACCGGATCGAAGCCGCTGCCGCCGAACGGGTGGCAGCGGGACAGTCGCCGGATGGCGAGCCAGCTTCCGTGCCACAGGCCATGGCGCTGGAGCGCGTCGATGGCGTAGGTCGAGCATGTCGGCGAGAAGCGGCAGGGTGACGGGAATGGCGAGGCAGCCACCTGATAGACGCGGAGCAGTCCCACGACCAGTCGCCGTGGCCACTCCATCACGGCACGATGCCCGCTCGCCACTGCTCGAGGTCCCGCGTCAGGTCCGCCAAGACCGCGGTATACGCTGGGGGACGGGCCCGAATCACGATGTCCAATGCCGGCAGCTGCGGGAGGAGACGGCGGCGTGCCTGCTCGCGCAGCCGCCGCCGCAGTTGGTTGCGGGCCACTGCCGTGCGACCAAAGCGGGGCGTGATGACGCCCAGCCGCGGATGGCCATGATCGTTGGAACACCAGAGAATCTCGAGCCGGGGAGTGCGCCGGCGGGTTCCGCCGGACAGAACCGCCTGGATCTCCGCAGCGCGCGTCAGACGGCGGCGCCGTGGGAGGTCCTCGGCCGTCAGGCCGCCCCGTGCTTCGAGGGAATCTGGACGCTGAGCCGCCGACGCCCCTTCTTGCGGCGCCGGTTCAGGACCTCGCGACCCCAGCGCGTCTTCATGCGCGCCCGAAAGCCGTGTTTGCGAATGCGCCGCGTATTGCGCGGCCGGTACGTCGGTTGCATCGGTCGTCCCCGAGTGAGCCGTAAAACGTACCTGGGGCCGACTATGGGGTCAAGGTTGACTTTTCCACATTGGGGCGGTAACATCGGTCGCCCTGTTGGACCCCCACCGTTTCACCAAAGCGGATGGACCTTTCTCCAAAAGAAGCGTGGTCTCGCCTGCTCACGGAGGCGCGCCGCGAGTTCCCTGACGCGACGGTGCGCACCTGGCTCGAGCCGGCGCGGGCTATCTCATTGGAAGCCGGCCGGTTAGTCGTTGCCGCTCCCGATCAGTTCGCCGTCGAATGGAATGCGTCCAAGCACGCCGCGCCGCTGACCCGGCTGGCGGCAGCCGTGTTCGGTGAGGCGGTGGAAATCATCTTCCAGGTGCAGGCAGAGCGGGCGTCTCGCCCGCAAATGGATTTCTTCGTCCCGTCCCCGGCGACTGCGTCCCCGGACACCGTCTCCCGCAAAGCGACCCCGCTCAACGAGCGGTACCTGTTCGAGACGTTCGTCATCGGCAAGTCCAACGAACTGGCTGCCGCAGCAGCACATGCCGTTGCCGAAGCGCCCGGGAAGACGTACAACCCGCTCTTCATCTACGGTGCGACCGGCCTCGGGAAGACGCACCTGATGCAGGCCATTGCACACGCCGTGATCGCCCGCCACTCCGAGACTCGGGTCGCCTATATGGGCGCCGAGCAGTTCATCAACGAGGTCATCGAGGGCATCCACGGGCGGAACATGCCTGAGTTCCGCAAGCAGTATCGGAGCGACATGGACATGTTCCTGGTGGACGACGTGCACTTCCTGGAGGGCAAGGAAATGACCCAGGAGGAGTTCTTCCACACCTTCAATGCGCTCCACGAGGCCGGCAAGCAGATCGTGCTGACGTCCGACCGCCCACCGAAGGAGATCCCCGGGCTCGAGTCTCGGCTCGTCAGCCGCTTCGAATGGGGCATGGTGGCCGATATTGGTCAACCTGATCTTGAGCACCGGATCGCGATTCTCCGAAAGAAAGCCGAACAGGATCACCTCGAGCTCACGATCCCCGACGATGTCCTGCGGTTCATCGCCGAGCATGTACGGAGTTCGGTACGTGAGCTGGAAGGGTGCATCATCAAGCTCCTGCTCTACGCGTCGCTGAAGCACCGCGAGATCTCCATCGAACTCGCCCGCGAGGCGCTGTCGGACAAGATCAAGCAGGCAGACGCGCTGGCGGCCAGTTCACGGTCGATCCCAAGCGTCGCGCGGGTGCAGGAGGTCGTGGCCCGGCGCTGGGGCGTCACCCCCGAAGGCCTCCGATCCAAGGCCCGCACCAAGGCGCTGACTGTCCCGCGGCAGGTAGCCATGTACCTCGCGCGAGACATGCTCGGCATGCAGCTCGTCGAGATCGGCCAGGCCTTTGGCGGGCGCGACCACTCGACGGTGATCCATAGCCTCGGGAAGGTCGAGCGTGACATGACCCGGGATCATCAGTTCCGGGACCGCGTGGAAATGGCACGGCGGGAGCTCGCCGCGCCATGAACATTTCACCCACACATGCCACCGTCCTGTGGACCGCCGTGGACAGCGGGTGGCTCCGTGCACAGTCAATCCACAGCAGCCAACAACCGTCCACAGCCACATCATCACGTAGGCCATTGCGGGAGCAAGCGGTTAGAGCGGTCTTCCAGATTTCCAGATCCCCTACTACCACTACTAGAGTAATTCTCTAGGGTTAGTTGTAGTTTAGATATCCACTCGGGTAAGGGACGCCATGAAGTTCACGATCACACGGGAACGTCTCCAGGAAGGGCTCCTCGCGGTAGCGAACGCCGTTCCCAGCAAGACCACCCTGCCTGTTCTTTCGAACATCTTGGTGGAAGCGCTCGAGGACGGAATACGTCTCTCGGGAACGGACCTCGACATCGCTGTCAGCACGGTGGTTCCCGCGGAAGTCGATGCGCAAGGAGCGGTTACCCTTCCGGCGCGCAAACTCGTGGAGATCGTGCGCGAGTTGCCGAGTGCGGCCATTCGTATCGCCGCCGCCGGCGAGCAGCGGGTGAACCTCGAGTGTGGCCGCTCCCACTTCAAGCTGCTGGGAATCCCGCGCGACGAGTTTCCCAGCTTCCCGGGCGTGAAGTTCGAAGGAGCCTGGACGGTGGCGTCGGGTGACCTGCAGAAGCTCATCGGTCACGTGGCGTTTGCCGCATCCACGGAAGAGAGTCGGCCGATCCTGAATGGCGTGCTGTGGGAGCTGCGCAAGGACCAGATGCGGATGGTGGCCACCAATGGGCACCGGCTGGCGCGGATGGATGTTGCGGTGAAGGGTAGCACGGAATCCGGCGATTTCATCGTGCCGCCCAAGGCACTGGATCAGATCCGTCGGCTCTTCGGCTCCTCGGACGAGATCGAGATCGCGCGGAGCGAGAACCACCTGGGCTTCCGGTGTGGGCAGACCTACGTGTACACGCGTCTCATCGAGGGTCCATACCCCAATTACGAGCAGGTCATCCCGCGTGACAACGACCGTGTCGCGGTCCTGGACAAGCAGGCCCTGGCCTCCACGCTTCGCCGCGTGGGAGTCGTAGCGAGTGACCAAACACATCGGGTACGCCTGGGGTTTGGCGGTGGCAACGTGAAGTTCACGGTGAGCACGCCGGATCTTGGCGAGGCCCACGACGAGATGGCCGCGAGCTACGACGGTGAACCCCTCGAGATCGGCTTCAATGCCAATTACCTGCTCGAGATTCTGAAGTTCATCCCGACCGACGAGGTGCGGATCACGATGAAGGCTCCGGAGCGTGCCGCCACGCTGGAACCGGCTGGGTGGGACGACCCGGCGTCGTATCTCTGTCTGGTGATG
>JAOUDR010000553.1 GCA_029859185.1 Gemmatimonadota bacterium | reverse complement strand
GCCGGTGACACCCCCAACGCTTGGGCCGTCTCCTCCACCGACAGGCCGGCGAACGTGCGGCACTCTACCACGCGGCACTGGCGCTCGTTCAGCGCCTCGAGGCGGGTCAACGCCTCGTCCAGCTCCAGCAGGAGCTCGGGTTGCTCCACCGCCGCATCCAGGTCGTCGGCGAGCGGGATCCGTACGGCGTCACCGCCGCGCTTCCCCCGTTTCCGGCCCCGCGCATAGTCGATCAGAACCTGTCGCATCACGCGGGCCGCAACCGCGAAAAAGTGCATCCGGTCCTGCCACTGCACTGCTCGCAGGTCGACCAGCTTGAGGTACGCCTCGTGGACCAGGGCCGTCGTGTTCAGGGTGTGACCCGCATCCTCGCGTCGCAGCTGGCCGTGGGCGATCCGACGCAGCTCGTCGTACACGACGGGAACCAGGCGGTCCAACGCCTCCCTGCGGCCCTGCGACAGGTCGCGCAGCAACCCGGTAATGTCAGGTGGCGCATCCATGCGGAGACGGTCTCCTCGGCTCTGTCGAGCCTCGTGCGAGACGAGCCCTCCCGCCGAACATACGCCCCGGCGGTCGCTTCGCTACCGGCGCTCGTCGTCCGCCGTGCGGCGGAAACAGGCGATCTCGAGCGCGTAGCCGGGCGCCGGCACGTACGTGGTGTCACTGTCGTCACCACCGTCCCAGCTGCCCCGGATCAGACAGAGGACCGGCCCGACGGTAACCCCGATCGACGAACCGTCGGGCCCGTCCGCCCCGTACGCCCACAACGGTTGCCCCCCTTCCGCCTGGAGCGCGTCGAGCAGCATGTCGACCGGGGCAGCCACGCGATCCTCGTCCGTATGCCCGGACACCCGGCACCCCATCCGGTCCCGCCGACCGGCGGGAGCGAAGTCGTTGACGACGGTCACGCCGTGCTCGATCCGTGTCTCCAGCATCAGCGTGCTGCGGGCCAGCCGTTGCGCCGTCGCACATGCCGCGCGGACGGAGTCGGGAGATTGGAGGAGTCCGTCGGACCGGGCGGCGTCGCGTGGTACCGTCACGGTGAGGATGGCGATCAGCGTCGTGAGCATCACGATCCCTCCTCGGAGCAGCACGGCATTCGATGCATCGGCGATCAATTCCCGATGCCCGGTACGGGGATCGCGGACAGCGCCGACAGCGCCGCGACCAGGAACGCGTACTCGAGAAATGTGCGGCGATCGGAGTCCTTGGGGGCGGCGCCGCCAGCGGCCCGGAATCCCGCGGCAATCAGGAGCAGGACGAGCAGGCTCTCCTCGGTCACGACCCACGCCGCCGCGAGCATCCCCACCAGCAGCCAGCGTTCGCGGCGTGCGAGCGCGCGGAATCCTCGACCGCCGTCGAGCTGCCAGACCGGTACCAGGTTGAACAGGTTGATCCAGGCGCCGACGGCCGCAATGGCGGCGAAGATGGGCAGGTGGAACGCGAGATACACGCCCCACGCGGCGAGTGCGGCGCCCAGTCCCCAGATCGGTCCCGCCAGGCCCACGCGCGCATCCTCGCGCGGACTGGCCGGGTATTGGTGCAGGCGCACCATGGCACCGATCCCGGGAATGAACATCGGCGCCGAGGCCCGGATCCCGTAGTGCTTCAGGGCCACGACGTGACCCATCTCGTGGACGTAGATGGACAGGACGAGCCCCAGCGCGAACGGCCAACCCCACACGGTCCAGTAGACTCCGAACGACAACAGCATGGACAACAGCGTCCCCGACTTGGTGAGGCCGAGCAGGAGGAGCTTGCCTTTGGTGAGCAGGAAGCCGATGGCGAACTTGAACTTCCACACCAGCAGGGCGACGCCGGCGAGCCCGGCGCCCACGGCGCCGAGCTTCTTGCCGTCGCGGGACGTGGGGCGGGCGGTATTGCGGGCGCGGCCGCCCTCCGCATCGAGCCGTTCGCTCAGCGTGTTGATGCTGGCGAGCACCTGGCGGTGTTGCGTCGATCCTTGGGGGAGCAGCTCCAGCGCCGTCCGCCAGTCGGCGAGCGCGCTCCCGATGTCTCCGTCGCGTTCCGCGGCGCGCGCGGTACCGGCCAACTCGCGTAACCGGTCGGCGAACAGGAGCCGGCGGCAGGATGGACAGGCAACCAGTCCCTGGGCGAGCTCGGTGCCGCAGCCCGGACAGCGTCCGGGCGGTGCCGGCACGATGGGACTCACCACGGGAACGGTGCTATGTGGACTCCGGCGCGGCGCGTCGTACCTCGAACGGTCCCGTGATCTCGATGTTGGGGCGCTTGTTGAGGCGCCACGCCTCCCACAGCGCGAACCCGATGATCAGGATGCCGACGATGTTCTCGATACCGGCCAGGAATGGGGCGAGATAGAGGAACGCGATCAGAACCGCGATGCCAAGTGTCGCTTCCATGGCGTTCGGAGACGTCTTGGCGGCGACGCCGGATGCGACGCCGTCGAGCAGACTCACCAGATCGAGGCGGGTGACCGAGGGGTCGAACGCCACCAGCGGGTAGCCCGCTTCGGCCAGTTGCGGACTCCATGCCCACGGCCCGAGCGCGTTGAGTGGCGCGCCGGCGTAGTGGACGATGCTGTCGCCGAACACAAACGTGGGCGCTGAGTCGGTGGTGAGCAGGGCCTGTACCGCGACGTACGTGCGCTCCAGCGCGCCATCGCGTGTGGCGCGGTCGGCGCTGTCGGTCCAGGCCGTGAGGGCGGACTCGAACTGCATCAGGAACTCCTGCGCCTGGGCGATGGACGCCTCGATCGCCGCCAGGTCGCTACTGGCATCGAACCCACTCCCCGACACGGCGCCCACC
>JAOUDR010000040.1 GCA_029859185.1 Gemmatimonadota bacterium | reverse complement strand
GGTCTTCCGCGTGGATCCGGTCAAGGTGCCCGAGGCGGGGGTGCGGGCTCGGTGCGCGGTCTGTGCCGCGACTATCGACGTCCGCCGCGACGGCGCGATCCCACCACAGCCACTGGCGGCGGAATCGCATCCCCCTCCCCAGGCGCCGGTGGCCCCACCGCCGAGTGCGGTGCGGCCGCCCGCCGTGCCTTCGGCTCCAACCACCCCTGCGGCGGCGCCCGCGCCCGCGCCGCCAGTCGCGGCTCCCCCAGCGCCGGCGCCGGAACCACCGGCGGCCCCCGTTGCGCCGCGACTGAGTCAGCCATTCATGGCCCCGCGGTCCACCCCGCCTGCGCCGGTGGCACGACCGGCCGGTTCGGCACCCCCGATGGCTCGCCCATCGGCACCCGTATTCCGTCCGACGCCCGGTCAGCCCGTCACGTCGCCGCCAGCGGCCCCGACGCCCGCCCAGGCGCCCCCGAGTATCGTCACCTCGCCGTCCCCGGCTCCGGCCACGGCGCCGCCGAGCGCGGCGCCGACCGAGCAGACCACGGCCCGGCGGGTCAACCCGTTTTTGCAGAAGGACCCCAAGCAGAAAGCGCGGCGGCTGGCTCGGGCCTTGGTCTCGGACATGATCGTCTACCAGCCGGCCAAACGTCAGCGCGCCCTTGCGGAGGGCACGCTCAAGGCGGAGTTCGACGAGGAGATCCAGAAGAGCTGGGAGGAGTACGTCGAGCAGGTTGGGGAGGAGATGGCGACGAGCACGCCCTACTGGCAGGAAGCCCTGAACGACATTCTCGCCGGAGGCCAGCAGCTCTTCTAGGCTCGCCCGGGTGGTATCGATCCGGGCGCGGACCTATATTGCACCGATGGGCGAGCCGTCCCTTCGACTCCCGGAGGCGACGGCTCGTTGCGTACGGACCCAGGAGAGCCCGACGTGAACAATCTCGATGTGGCGGAGCGCTTCAGCCAACTGCAGGCCGGTCTCGAGGAACTCCGAGGCTATCTTTGACTTGGACGCCAAGCGTGCGCGGCTCGCGGAGTTCGAGGGATGGATGGCGGAGCCCGGATTCTGGGACCAATCAGAGCGCACTCGGTCCGCTGTCGAAGCCGTTCGGACGCTGAAACGCTGGATCGAGCCGTTTGACGATCTGTGGCAACGGATCGCCGATGCTCGAGAACTCGCCCACCTCAATGAAGACGACCCCGATCCCGAAATCGTCGCCGGGCTGAGCCAAGAGGCGACCCGGGCGGCCGCCGATCTGCAGGCGCTCGAACTCCGCACCATGCTTCAGGGCCCCGAAGACCAGCGGTCGGCGCTGCTCACCGTGCACCCCGGAGCCGGCGGCACCGAGTCGCAGGATTGGGCGGAAATGCTCGTCCGGATGTACACCCGTTGGGCCGAGCGCCACAACTACCAGGTCCGGATCCTCGACCTCCAGCCGGGGGACGAGGCCGGGATCAAGTCGGCCACCATCGAGATCACCGGCGACTACGCGTACGGGTACCTCAAGGCGGAGAAGGGGGTGCATCGCCTGGTGCGCATCTCCCCGTTCGACAGCCAGGCGCGGCGGCACACGTCGTTTGCATCCGTCTTCGTCTATCCCGACGTGGATGACACGATCGAGATCGACATCCGCGACGACGACATTGAGATGGAGGTCTTCCGGGCATCCGGTGCCGGGGGGCAGCATGTGAACAAGACGTCGTCGGCGGTGCGACTCCGCCACACGCCGACGGGCATCGTCGTGTCGTGCCAGCAGGAGCGCAGTCAGGGCAAGAACCGGTCGGTCGCGATGAAGATGTTGAAGGCGGCGCTCTACCAGCGCGCCCTCGAGGAGCAGGAGAAGAAGAAGGCCGAACTGGAGGCCACGAAGCGGGACATCAGCTGGGGCAACCAAATCCGCTCGTATGTGTTTCAGCCCTATACGATGGTGAACGACCACCGCACCGAGCTGAAGGTCGGCGACGTCCAGGCGGTCATGGACGGCGCGCTCGACGAGTTCATCAAGACGTTCCTCAAGCGCTTTGGAGGCAAGGCCGCGTGAGCGAGGCGCCCGAACACCATCTCGAAGCCGCACGCCGGGAAGCCCTGGCGGAGCTTCGCCGCCGGGGAGTCGAGCCGTTTGCCTACCGCTACGACCGCACCCACTCGGCGGCCGATGCGCTCGCGGCGTATGCGCCCGACGGGGAGGAATCCGTGCGCGTCGCCGGTCGGCTCGTCGCGTTGCGCGGCCACGGCAAGACCATGTTCGCGCATCTCGAGGACGCGAGCGGCCGGATTCAACTCTACTTCCGACGCGACGAGCTGGGCGACGACCGGTATGAGATGGTGCGGTTGCTCCACGTCGGTGACCTCGTGGGGGTAGACGGGAAGGTCTTCATGACCAGAACGGGCGAGATCACCGTGCGCGCCGCCGATGTCACGCTCCTCGCGAAGGCGGTCCGTCCCCTGCCGATCGGCAAGTCCGACGCCGAGGGACGGCAGCACGGCGGCCTGGTCGACCACGAAACGCGGTACCGCCAGCGGTATGCGGATCTGGCTGTCCACCCCGAGGTCCGCGAGGTGTTCCGCCTCCGGGCCCGCACGGTGAGCTACCTGCGGCGGTTCCTCGATGAGCGCGGGTTCCTCGAGGTCGAGACTCCGGTGTTGCAGCCCATCTACGGCGGGGCGATGGCGCGTCCCTTCACGACGCACCATCTCGCGCTCGACCGGCAGCTCTACCTGCGGATCGCGACCGAGCTCTACCTCAAACGCTGCATCGTCGGCGGCCTCGAGCGCGTGTACGAGATCGGCAAGGATTTCCGGAACGAGGGGCTCGATCGGTCGCACAATCCCGAGTTCACGATGCTCGAGCTGTACCAGGCGTTCGCCGACTACGAGGACATGATGGCCCTCACCGAGGAGATGGTGGAGGGCGTCGTCCGTACCCTGTGCGGCGACGCGCGCATCGAGCGCTTCGGGACCGCGCTGGACTTCGCGCGACCCTGGCGGCGCGCGACGTACCGGGAGCTCGTCCACCGGCACGCGGGACTCGATCTGGCGGATACCGACGACGCCGCGCTGCACGCCGCCGTCTCCGCCGTCTCCGCCGGCGGTACCGATCCAGCCGGGATGAGCCGGCCGAAGCTCGTCGATGAGGTGTTCAAGCAGTACGTCGAACCCGCGCTGGAGCAGCCGACGTTCGTGGTGGACTTCCCGATCGAGCTGTCTCCGCTGGCGAAGCCCAAACGCGGCGATCCGACGCTCGCCGAGCGCTTCGAGTTCTTCGTGCTGGGCCGCGAGTTGGCCAACGCCTTCAGCGAGCTGAACGACCCGGATGACCAGCGTCGCCGTCTCGAGGTCCAGAGCGCGGCCCGCGCCGCCGGCGACCAGGAGGCCCAGGTCATGGACGAGGACTACGTCCTGGCGCTCGAGTACGGGTTGCCGCCCACGGGCGGCATCGGACTGGGCATCGACCGACTCGTGATGCTCCTCGCCGAGCAGCCGTCGATCCGTGACGTGATCCTGTTCCCGCAGCTCCGGAGCGAGGGGTGATCGGACTCCCGGGTGTGATCGCGGGCCGGTATCTGCGGAGTCGACGCTCCGCCCGGTTCGTGTCGCTGATCACGTTCATCGCGACCGGCGGAATCACCATCGGGGTCATGGCGCTCATCGTCGTGCTCGGCGTCATGAACGGCCTGCAGCACGAGCTGCGGGAGAAGATCCTGATTGGCAGCCCACACCTCCGACTCCTCACCTTTGGCGAGGGGATCCGGATGGATGCGTGGGAGGTGGTCCTGCCGGAGGTCCGGGACGATCCCGACGTGGTGGCGGCCGCGCCCTTCGTGCTGACACAGGGACTCTTCTCGGCCGGCCACGACTATCACGAGGGGGCCTACATCCTCGGGATCGAGACCGACACGGGCGCCGCCGCGGTGACGCGGCTGCCCGAGACGTTCGTCCGCGGCGACCTCACGTTCGCCACGACGCGCGATGACGTCGACGGCGGCATCGTCCTGGGACGCCGTATGGCCGAGCGGTTCTCGGCGTTTCCGGGCGCCACCGTCACGGCCATCTCACCGGGGGGCTCGCGCTTCAACGCGAGCGTCGGCGCGTTCGTTCCCCGGTTCTGGACCTTCGAGGTCACCGGGTATTTCGAGACGGGGATGTACGAGTACGACAACGCCTACGCCGTGCTCCCGCGCGAGGTCGCACAGGAGTTCGCGGGCCTCGGCAACGCCGTGACCGGTCTGGAGATCCGGCTCAATGACCCCGCGCGGGCCGAAGCGGTCGGGCGCCGGCTCGAAGAGAAGTTCGGATATCCGTACCGCGCGCTCGATTGGCAGTCGCAGAACGCATCGCTGTTCTCGGCTCTCCAGCTCGAGAAACTCGCGATGGGCCTCGTCCTGTTGCTGATCGTGCTGGTTGCCGCCTTCAACATCGTCAGCACGCTGACGATGATCGTGACGGACAAGACCCGGGAAATCGGGATTCTCCGCGCCATGGGAATGCCGGGCGCGGCGATCCGCCGGATCTTCATCCTCCAGGGCACGATCATCGGACTCATCGGGACGGTCCTCGGGATGGTGCTGGGCCTCGTGCTGGCCAGAGTCATCGACGGCAGCAATCTGATTCAGCTCGACCCGACCGTGTACTTCATCAGCCGGATCCCGGTGCGGGTCGACCCGCTCGACGTGGCCATCGTCATGACGGCGAGCCTCATCGTGGCCGTGACCGCCACCCTCCACCCGGCACGACGGGCCGCCGCGCTCCATCCCGTCGATGCCATCCGGCACGAATGACCGCCGTGCTCGAGGCCGTCGGCCTGCGGAAGGTGTACCTCGGGGGGGACCGGTCCGAGATCGAGGTTCTGAACGCCGTGGATCTTACGGTGTATCCAGGAGAAATGGTCGCCGTCGTCGGAGCCAGTGGGGCAGGCAAGAGCACGTTGCTCCACCTCCTCGGCGCCCTCGACGACCCGACCGGCGGCACCGTCCAGCTGGGCGGGCGGGCGTACGCGACGCTCTCGCCGACCGAGCGGGACTACCTCCGCAACCGGGATCTCGGATTCGTGTTCCAGTTCCACCATCTCTTGCGGGAGTTCACGGCGCTCGAGAACGTTGCCATGCCACTGCGCGTCGCCGGTCAGCGCGCGGCGGCGGCGCTCGCCAAGGCGGAGGCGGTGCTCCGCCGGTTCGGGCTTGGCGACCGGCTGCACCATCGGCCCGGCCAGCTTTCGGGAGGGGAACAGCAGCGGTGCGCGGTGGCCCGGGCCATCGTGCACGACCCTCGTGTCGTGCTCGCCGACGAGCCCAGCGGCAATCTGGACCACCATCACAGCCGGGCACTGCACGAGCTCCTCGCCGGACTCGCCGCATCGCTCGACACGGCGCTCGTCGTCGCCACCCACAACCGCGACCTGGCGGAGCGGGCCGACCGGGTCCTGTGGCTCGAGCATGGCCAGTTGCGCGCCGCCACGGCTGCCGAGGCAATGTCCTGACATGCAGTGCCAGCGGTGCGGGGAACGGCCAGCCGTCATCCACCTGACGCAGATCGTGGACAACACGCACACGGAGCAGCACCTCTGTGAGGCGTGCGCCGCCCAGCAGGGAATCCAAACCGAGGCCAGTCTTGCCAAGTTCCCCGTAGGGGACCTCCTGGCCGGCCTCGACAAGGGAGCAGCCGCCCAGCTGCCCACGACGGAGACGTCCGGACGCTGTCCGGATTGCGGGGCCACGCTCCAGGATTTCCGCGAGACCGGACGGCTCGGGTGCGGGCGGTGCTACGAGACGTTCGAGTCCCCGCTGCGCACACTGCTCCGCCGCCTCCACGGGGCGAGTCGGCACATCGGAGAGCCCTACGTTTCGCCCGCCGACGCCGGAAAGGTGCCGGCCCACGCCGGCGGTGGGGCGGGCGGAGATTTGCCGGGCCTGCGCGAACAGCTCCAGCGGGCCATCGAGTCGGAGAACTTCGAGCTCGCCGCGCGGCTGCGCGACGAGATCAGGGAACGGGAATGACGCTCGACCTCGACCTGCTCCCGGACGGCGGCGTCCCCTGGCTCGATGCCAGCGGCCCCGAGGGCCTCGTCGTGCTCTCCACGCGGATCCGACTGGCGCGCAATCTCCGCGACACGCCGTTCCCGCCGCGGGCGAGCGACGCCGAGCGCGCCCAGGCGCGGGATCTCGTCGTGGCGGCCGTCCAGGCAACGGCCGACCTTGCCAGCGGCGTGACGATCCGTATCGACGAGCTGACGCGGCTCGAGCGCCAGCTGCTGCACGAGCGCCATCTGATCTCGCGCGATCTCGCGGGACTCAGCGCGGGCGGCACGGTGCGCAGTGGAGCGGCGCTGGTCAGTGCCGGCGCCACGGGTGCCATGATCAACGAGGAGGATCACCTTCGTCTTCAGGTGGTGAAGTCCGGGTTCGCGCCGGGCGCCGCCTATGCGGATCTCGAGCGCACGGACCGCGAGTTGGGTGCCCGCATTCCCTTCGCCTTCCATGATGAGTTTGGTTACCTTACTTCCTGCCCGACGAACGCCGGGACGGGCCTCCGCGCGTCGGTCCTCATCCACCTTCCTGGCCTCGTGCTCACGAAAGAGATCGCGAAGGTCCTCCAGGGATTGACCCAGGTGGGACTGACCTTCCGCGGCCTGTACGGCGAGGGAAGCGAGGTCGTGGGCAACCTCTTCCAGTTGTCCAATCAGACGACGCTCGGCAAGTCGGAGGAGGAGTTGCTGGATCACCTTGGCAAGATCGTGCGCCAGGTGATCGACTACGAACGGCAGGCCCGTGAGGTGTTGCTGCGCAACGCTCCGACGGTGATCGCCGACAAGGTGTGGCGGGCCTATGGGCTGTTGCGGCACGCGCGCAGTCTGTCGTTCGAGGAAACCATGAATCTGCTCAGTGGCGTCCGGCTGGGTGTAGGACTGAACCTCATTGGTGATGTCGGCGTATATACGCTGAACAAGTTGTTGGTCTTCACCCAGCCGGCCCACGTGGCCCGGCAGGCGGCGCGCACGCTGACGGATCCCGATCTGCCGGCGATCCGGGCGGATTTCGTGCGCCAGTTGTTCGACGACGACGCGCGGCGTAAACCGCGCGATGGATCGGCTACGGCAGAGGGTTGAGTGGTGGCACTATGAACGGCTACAACTTCACGGATCGTGTCCGAAAGGTGCTGCAGATGGCCCGCGAGGAAGCGGCGCGGCTGCATCACGAGTATGTCGGGACCGAGCATATTCTCCTTGGGTTGATCCGCGAGGGCGAGGGGGTCGCGGCCGCGGTCCTCAGCAACCTCAGCGTCGATCTCGAGGAAATCCAGCAGAAGATCGAGGAAACGGTCAAGAAGGGAAAGGCGCCGGCGGCGGCCGGGCCGCCGGACCTGCCGTATACCTCGCGTGCCAAGAAGGTGCTCGAGCTCGCCATGAGCGAGGCGCGCGAGCTCAACCACTCGTACGTGGGCACCGAGCACCTGCTGCTCGGCCTCCTGCGCGAGGAGAAGGGCATCGCGGCGCAGGTGCTCACCGATGCCGGCGTCAACCTCGAGCAGGCCCGGGCTGAGACGCTGCGGTTGCTCGGCGGTGACGTCCCGCAGACGACCAAGGCTGCCGGGGCGGCACCGGCGGCCGGGCAGGGGCAGCGGTCGGAGAAGAAGTCCAAGACCCCCGCGCTCGACCATTTTTGCCGCGATCTCACGGTCCTCGCCGGCGAAGGCGAGCTGGACCCGACGATCGGACGGCAGAGCGAAATCGAGCGGGTGATCGAGGTGCTGTCCCGGCGCAAGAAGAACAACCCGGTGCTGATCGGGGAAGCGGGCGTGGGCAAGACGGCCATCGTCGAGGGCCTCGCCCAGCTGATCGCGGCGGGCAATGCGCCGGAATCGCTCCGGGGGCACCGCGTGCTCGCCCTCGACATGGCGGCCGTCATTGCCGGCACCAAGTACCGCGGGCAGTTTGAGGAGCGGCTCAAGGCCGTCATGAACGAGATCGCGCAAAACCGCAACATCGTGCTGTTCATCGACGAGTTGCACACGCTGGTCGGTGCGGGGGCGGCCGAGGGAGCGATCGACGCCTCCAACATGCTCAAGCCCGCGCTGGCCCGCGGCGAGTTGCAGTGCGTTGGGGCCTCGACCCTGAACGAATACCGCAAGTACATCGAGAAGGACGGCGCGCTGGAGCGGCGGTTCCAGACCGTCATCGTCGATCCGCCGAACATCGACGAGACCGTCGAGATTCTCAAGGGCCTGCGCCAGCGCTATGAGGACCACCACCGGGTGACCATTCCCGACCTCACGCTCGACGAGGCGACCCGCCTGGCGGAGCGGTACATCACCGATCGGTTCCTGCCGGACAAGGCGATCGACGTCATTGACGAGGCCTCGGCCCGGGCGCGGCTGGCGGCGCAGGTCCCCCCCGCCGACGTCGGCGAGCTCAAGGGACGCCTGGAGCAGATCAACCTGGACAAGGAAGAGGCGGTGCGCGATCAGAACTTCGAGCGCGCCGCGGCGTTGCGGGACCAAGAGCGGGAGCTCCAAGGGGAGATCCGGCGCCGCCAGGAGGAGTGGGAGAAGGAGCGCGAAACGCACCGCCCGGTCATCGGGGAAGAGGAAGTGGCGTTCATCGTGTCCCGCTGGACCGGCATCCCCGTCACACGATTGCAGGAAGCGGAGACCCAGCGCCTCCTCCGCATGGAGGACGAGATCCACGGCTCGGTCGTGGGCCAGGACCAGGCCATTCAGGCCATTGCTCGGGCCATCCGCCGCTCGCGCGCGGGCCTCAAGGACCCCCGACGTCCCATTGGCTGCTTCATCTTCTCGGGCCCCACAGGAGTCGGGAAGACCGAGCTCGCGCGGGCGCTCGCCCGGTTCCTGTTCGCCGATGAGCAAGCCCTCATCCGGGTCGACATGTCGGAGTACATGGAGAAGTTCAGCGTGAGCCGACTCATCGGGGCCCCGCCGGGCTACGTCGGCTACGAAGACTCCGGGACGCTCACGAAGGCCGTCCGGCGCAAGCCATACTCGGTCGTCCTGCTCGACGAGATCGAGAAGGCGCACCCCGATGTCTTCAATATCCTGCTCCAGGTGCTGGACGAAGGCCGTCTGACCGACAACTACGGCCGCGTCATCGACTTCAAGAACACCGTCGTGATCATGACGTCGAACATCGGCGCGCGGGACATCGGCAAGGGTCGCTCGCTCGGCTTTTCGGAATCGAATGCCGAGGCCAGCTTCGAGAAGATGGCCGAGAAAGTGAAGGATGAGATCAACCGCGTGTTCAACCCGGAGTTCCTGAACCGCCTCGACGACGTCATCGTGTTCCACCCGCTGGGCCGCGAGCACATCAAGGAGATCGTGGGGATTCTGTTTGCGCAGGTGGCCGCGCGGGTGGTCGAGGAGGGGTTCACCCTCCGGCGCACCGACGCCGCCACGGAGTTCCTGGTGGATCACGGCCACGACGAGCAGTACGGGGCCCGGCCCCTCAAGCGTGCCATCCAGCGGTACGTCGAGGACCCCTTGTCCGAGAAGATCTTGCTCCAGGAGATCGGCAAGGGAGACGAGATCGAGGTCGACGTCGCGGCCGAGGGCGACCGGCTCTCGTTCCGGGTCCTGTCCGCCTCCAAGGCGCCGTAGTGACCCGTCGGGCCCTGGCCCTGGCCGCGGCGCTCGCCGCGGTCCCCGCGTGGGCGCGAGCGCAGGAACAGCCCAGTGCGTTGACGACCGTCATCGACTCGATCGACGTCGTCGGCGCCCGCCGAGTTGCTCGGGCGCAGATCCTGTCGCTCGCGGGTATCCCCATCGGCCAGGAGATCACGTACCGCGACGTTCAGCGGGCCCTCCAGACCCTGTACGAAAGCGGTCAGTTCGAGGATGTTCTGGTGGAGCAGGGGGAGGTCGAGGGGCGGCGTATTCTCCGCTTCACCGTGGTCGAGCGTCCCATCCTGCTCGGCTGGAGCGTCCGCGGCGTCGAGCGGCTCACGGTGCGGAGTGTCCGAAGTCGGGTTAAGCTGGACGAAGGCCGTCCCTATGACCCGGGGGCGGCACAGCAGTCGCTCGCGGCGATCGACTCGCTGTATCGCAAGGAGGGATTCTATCGGAGCGCCACCAGGATCCGCACCCTGCCCCAGGACGACGGCAGCCTGCGCGCGGTGTTCGACATCGACGAGGGCCGACGGGTGGCCATCAGTCAGGTCGTGGTCGAAGGGAACTCCCAGTTCACGGATGGTCAGGTGGTCGGCGAGATGAAGATCGACCCCGAGGGCTTCTGGTGGTTCCAGCGCGGCGAGTACAACGAGAACGAGCTCGAACGCGATCTGCGCGAACGGGTGCCGGCGTTCTATGCCTCGCACGGCTACATCGACTTCCGCGTGCTGCGCGACACGCTGATCGTCAACGAAGCAACGGGCAAGGGGCAGCTCGTGCTCGAAGTCGACGAGGGCGATCCGTACGAAGTGGGAACGTTCGAGGTTCTGGGCAACCGGCGGTTCTCGACGGAGCAGCTACAGCAGTTCTATCCGTTCGGCGCGTTTACGGCCAGCGGCGGCTTTCTCGGATTCGGCGGCGGGCGCCGCGGCAACTTCTTCGACGACGAACGTTGGAACGACGCCACGCGGGAAGTGCAGACGCTCTACGGCAACAACGGGTATCTGTATGCGGACGTGCGTCCGGTCACGTCCCGTCGAACCGATGACGCCGGCAAGAAGTTCGTCGATCTCCGCTGGCAGATCGTCGAAGGAGATCCGGCGACGATTCGCAAGATCGTGATCGTCGGGAACACCATCACGCACGAAAGTGTCGTCCGCCGAGCGACGTTCCCGCTGGTGCCGGGCGACGTGTTCCGGCAGGACGCGTTGATTCAGGCGTATCAGAACGTCTCCAACCTCGGGTTCTTCCAGCAGCCGCTGGAGATTCCCCAGATCCAGCCGACGGACAACCGGGTGGACGTGGACGTGGTCTTCCGGGTCGAAGAGCGGCGGACCGGCAACGTCAACTTCGGCGCCTCGGTGGGACAGGGAACCGGCCTCGGCGGGTTCATCGGTCTCGACGAGCCCAACGTGCTGGGGCGCGGCAAGCGGATGCAGTTCCAGTGGCAGTTCGGCCGGAACATCCAGGACTTCAACATCACGTACAGTGATCCGGCCATCCGCGGGAGCCTGATCTCGGGCTCGCTCAGCGTCCACAGCACGCGCCTGCGGTACACGATCGCGGACCTCGGCCGGATCCGGACCCGGGGCGGGAGCATCCAGCTCGGCTTCCCGTTCTTCGGATCCCGCTACACGCGGCTGCTGACCTCGTATACGCTCGAGGAGTCGGACTACGACTCGCCCACGCTGTCCTCCCGGTTCAACTGCCAGAACTGCCTGCTGTCCGCGATCGGTCTCGGCCTCGTACGAGACCGCCGGGT
>JAOUDR010000552.1 GCA_029859185.1 Gemmatimonadota bacterium | reverse complement strand
GATGAACCGGCGCGAGTAGCGCGCCATGTACTCGGGACTCGCGAGGTAGATCTTCCGGTCGCCGACCTCGCGCGGGACGCCGGCGTTGGGCTGGGCGGAGAGCGGGATCGCCGTGACCGCGGCCATGCGCTCGATGGCGTCGAGCATCGCCGCGGGTCCCACGGCGCAGTTGAGGCCGAGGACCTCGGGCTCGAGCTCCGTCAGCCGGCGCGCCACGGTCTCGACATCCGTTCCGTAGGCCGTGATGCCCGTCTCGCCGATCGTCATCTGGGCGATGACCGGGAGTGCGCAACGGGCGCGCACGGCACGGAGTGCCGCGGCGAGTTCTTCGACGTCGGCAAACGTCTCGAGAATGAACCCATCCACGTCGCCGGCCAGCAATCCGTCCACCTGGCGACCGAACAGCGCCTCCGCCTCGTCTCGACCGGTCGGCCCAAACGGCTCGATCCGGATGCCCAGTGGTCCGAGTGCCCCAACCACGCTGACCCGGTCGCCCGCCGCCTGCCGCGCGAGCCGGGCAGCGGCGGTGTTGAGCGCTTCCGTCTGCCCGTCGAACCCGAAGCTCGAGAGCTTCACGGGGTTGGCGCCGAAGGTGTTGGTCTCCAGGATGTCGGCGCCGGCGGCGACGTACCCCTCGTGGATCTCTCGCACGAGATCGGGTTGGGTGAGGTTGAGCTCGTCGTAGCACACGTGGACGAACACGCCGCGACCGTAGAGCATCGTTCCCATGGCGCCATCGACCACGTGCACACGACCGTCGGCAATCCGGTCGGCGAGGGATCGCGTCGTCATCGACCGGCGCCGGGGTCGTAGCCCAGGTTGGGAGCGAGCCAGCGCTCGGTGTCCGCCACGCTCATCCCCGTCCGCCGCGCGTAGTCCTCCACCTGATCGCGGCCAATGCGTCCAAGGCCGAAGTAGTGCGCGTCGGGGTGGGCCAGGTACCAGCCGCTCACGGATGCCGTGGGGAGCATGGCACACGACTCCGTGAGTGTCACCCCGATGGTCTCCGGCACCGCGAGGAGATCGAACAGCGTTCGTTTGGCAGTGTGATCCGGGCAAGCGGGGTAGCCTGGCGCGGGCCGGATCCCACGGTAGCGCTCGGCGACCAGCGCCGGGTTGTCCAGCGCCTCGTCGGGGGCATAGCCCCACAGCTCGCGGCGGACCCGCTCGTGCAGCCGTTCTGCCATCGCCTCCGCCAGTCGGTCCGCCAGGGCCTTGGCCATGATGCTGCCATAGTCGTCGTGATCCCGCGCGAACTCGTCGCACAGCGCGTCGAGCCCAATCCCAGCCGTCACCGCGAACGCCCCAAGGTGATCCGCGAGGCCAGTGTGCTTCGGCGCGACGAAGTCCGCCAAACAGCGGTTGGGACGACCGGGTGCCTTTTCCGACTGCTGCCGCAAGCCATGCATCACTGCCCGCACCGTCTTCCGCGTCAGATTGGTGTAGACCTCCACGTCGTCGTCCACGGCGTTGGCGGGGAAGAGTCCCACCGTGGCCCGTGCCGTGAGCAGGCGCTCGCGCACGATGCGCGCGAGGAGCGCCTCGGCATCGTCCAGCAGTGTGCGGGCCTGGGTGCCGACCGTGGGGTCTTCCAAGATGCCCGGATAGCTCCCCGCCAACTCCCAGGTGCGGAAGAACGGCGTCCAGTCGATGTACGGGACCAGTTCCTCGATCGGGTAGTCATCGAAGACGGTGATCCCCGGCCGCCTCGGCAGTGGCGGCGCGTAGGTAGTCCAATCCGGTGCCCAGCGCCGACGTCGGGCCTCCTCGAGCGACAGGAAGACTTGTCCGGCGGCCCGTTCCCCATGGCGGTCGCGAATCTGCGCGTACTCGCCCGCCACCTGGCTGACGTAGGGCCCGTGTCGCTCGGCGCTGAGCAGCTGATTCAGCACGCCAACGCTGCGCGACGCGTCGAGGACATGGACGGTGGGACCGGTGTAGGCGGGCGCGACCTTGACCGCCGTGTGGGCCCGCGAGGTCGTGGCACCGCCGATGAGGAGCGGGACCGTGAACTGCTGCCGGGTCATCTCCCGCGCCACGTGCACCATCTCGTCGAGCGAGGGAGTGATCAGCCCTGACAGGCCGATCACGTCGGCGTTCACGCGACGGGCCTCGTCGAGAATCCGCTGCGCCGGCACCATGACCCCAAGGTCGATGACTTCGTAGTTGTTACACCCCAGGACGACGCCCACGATGTTCTTGCCGATGTCGTGCACGTCCCCTTTGACCGTGGCCAGCACGATCGTCCCCGCCCGGGTGGGACCACTCCCTTCCGCCTGCTCCGCTTCGAGGAACGGGATGAGGTGGGCGACCGCTTTCTTCATGACACGCGCGCTCTTGACGACCTGGGGGAGGAACATCTTCCCCGCGCCGAAGAGGTCGCCCACGACGTTCATCCCGTCCATGAGCGGCCCTTCGATCACGTTGATCGACCGGCCGAGCTGCTGCCGCGCCTCCTCGGTATCCGCCGCGATGTGATCGAGGATTCCCTCGACCAGCGCATGCTTCAACCGCTCGGCGACGGGGAGTTGCCGCCAGGCATGGTCGACCTGCTTCTCCTTGCCGCCGCCACGGTACTTCTCCGCGAGCGTGAGCATGCGCTCCGTGGCGTCGGATCGCCGGTCGAACAACAGGTCCTCGACCGCCGTCAGCAGCTCGGCCGGGATATCCTCGTAGACGGCAAGCTGGCCGGGGTTCACGATCCCCATGTCCATGCCGGCCTGGATGGCGTGATACAAGAAGGCCGAGTGCATCGCCTCCCGTACGGCGTGACTGCCGCGGAACGCAAAGG
>JAOUDR010000551.1 GCA_029859185.1 Gemmatimonadota bacterium | reverse complement strand
GGCCTCGCGACGGGCAGCACGCCGTTGGGCGTGTATCGCGAGCTGATCCGTCGTCACGCGGCAGGGGAGGTCGACTTCTCGCAGGTCATCACGTTCAATCTCGACGAGTACTACCCCATGGCGCCAGACAGTCTGCACGCCTACCGGCGCTACATGTGGGAGAACCTGTTCGACCACGTGAACGTGCGGGCGGAGCACGTGCACCTTCCCGACGGCGCGACGCCACGCGTCGGGCTCGCCGAGCACTGTGCCACCTACGAGGCCGCGATCCGCGCGGCAGGCGGCATCGACTTCCAGTTGTTGGGGATCGGACGCAGCGGCCACGTCGGGTTCAACGAGCCAGGCTCATCGCCGGCCGGGCGGACTCGGCTGGTCACGCTCGATACGGTCACGCGGCGCGACGCCGCGGCCGACTTCTTCGGCGAGGACAACGTGCCGCGCGAGGCGATCACGATGGGGGTCGCGACGATTCTCGACGCCCGGGAGATCGCGCTCGTCGCGACCGGCGAGCACAAAACGGCCGTCGTGCGCCAGGCCGTGGAGGGGGAGGTGACTCCTTCCATCGCGGCCACGTTCCTCCAGCGCCACCCGCAGACGACGGTCTATCTCGATCTTGCGGCCGCCGCCGACCTCACGCGCGTCGCGACGCCGTGGCTGCTCGAGCCGGTGGAGTGGACGGCCGCGATGACCGAGCGGGCTGTGGTGTGGCTCGCGGAGCGGGCGGGGAAGGCCATACTCAAGCTCTCCGCGCGTGACTACACCGAGCATCACCTGAGTGCGCTCCTGGCGTTGCACGGCAGTCCGGGCGTCATCAACGGTGAGGTCTTCAATCACCTGCGAGACAAGATCCGCGGTCGAGCGCGGTTGCCGCAGCGCCAGCGGGTGCTGGTGTTCTCACCGCATCCGGACGATGACGTCATCTCGATGGGCGGCATCCTCCGCAAGCTGCGGGAGACCGGCAACACGATCACGGTCGCCTACATGACGAGCGGCAACATCGCCGTGTTCGACCACGACGTCCGGCGCCACCTGGATTTCGTGGAACGCGCGGCCGGCGCGCTCGATCTCGACGAAGGGCGCATCGTGGATGTGCGGCGCCAGATCGAACGCCGCTTCGCCGAGAAGTCACCGGGCGACGTGGACCTGCCGGTGGTGCAGGAGCTCAAGCGGATGATCCGCGAGTCGGAAGCGATCTCGGCGCTCGAGGCCGTGGGGCTCCCACGGGAGGCCGGCCGCTTCCTGAACTTGCCGTTCTATCGGACGGGCGAGGTGCGGAAGCGACCGGTGGGCGAGGAGGACGTGGCCATCGTGCGGGCGCTGCTGGAGGAGACGCGCCCGGACCTCGTGTTCGTCGCGGGCGACCTGTCGGACCCGCACGGCACGCACCGGATGTGCAAGGAAGCGATCGAGCGGGCGCTGGCGGCGTGGGGCGGGCCAGCGCCCCAAGTCTGGTACTACCGCGGCGCGTGGCAGGAGTGGTCCATTCCCGAAGCCGACGTGCTCGTGCCGCTCTCCCAGGAGGAGCTGCGGGCCAAGATCTTCGCGATCTTCAAGCACCAGTCGCAGAAGGACACCGCCCCGTTCCCCGGTGGCCACGACGAGCGCGAGTTCTGGCAGCGGGTGGAGGCGCGGAACCTCGAAACCGCGAGCCGTGCGGATCGGCTGGGACTGCCGGAGTATTGTGCGATGGAGGCGTTCGTGGTGGAGGGCGGGTACGACGGGCGCGTGAGGGTGCGTGAGGGTGCGTGAGGGCGCGACGGTGAGAGGCTCATTCCGGCTCGCTGTGCCGCCGTCTTGGTCCCGCGTTGAAACGCGGGCTCGGCGCCTGCGGGCCGGGTCGCAGCCGCACACCTTCATCCTGATCTCATTCCCAGTTCATCCGTTAGCGCCGATTTGGAATGGCTCTCTCACAGGGAGAAGGGGCTGTCCCGACGGGACCCCGCCGAAAGCGATCTGGAACGCAGAGAGCCGCAGAGCCGTGACGTCGGAACCACCATCCTGATGAGGAGACAACCAGAGATGGAACCTCTCTCCGTGTTTGGCGTCTTCGTGGGCGTCCTTGTCGCCACTGCGCCGGCGGTGCACGCGCAGGAGACCTTCATCGAGTACTCCGTGACCGGCAGCGCCACCGCCTCCGGCCGGGACGCCGATGCCGTGCTGTGCAGCGTCACCGACGATGGTCTCATCATCCACTCGATCGGCGAGTGGGTGTTCACGATCGAGGCGGCCTCGGCCGAAGCGGGCGAGCACGAGGCCAGTATACGCGTGGCGGCTCCGGACAAGGTCACAGCACTCCACGACGACGACGCCCGTACCGACGACCGCCCCAAAGGGGATGGAACGATCTTGCTGGAGTCCGCCGGCACCGGGCAGATGAACCTCCCGTTGATCAAGGTGCAGTTCGCGGCCAAGGGGCTCACCTCGGGCACCGGCGCGTCGATCGACGTGACGGGGACGGTCGTCTGTCTGAAGATGTGAGGTCGAGACCGGCCAGCCCGGGAGATTCCGTATGAGGGGACGGATCCCGCGAATCCCGGCGAGCCTCGGACTTGCTGTCATAGTTGCTACCTGCTCCTCCGTCACTGAAGTCACGACGGCGGAGTTGACCTCGGTGGTCGAACGCGATGGGGTCGCATTCACGGGGCAGGCGATCCCCGATCCTGTGCTCGACCGCCTGGCCGCCAACCGCGTCGTGCTGCTCGGCGAGACGCACCACCTGCGCGAGCACTACGAGTTCGTGGCCGCCCTCCTGCGGGCACTGCACGCGCGCGGCTTCCGCCAGCTCCTGGTCGA
>JAOUDR010000550.1 GCA_029859185.1 Gemmatimonadota bacterium | reverse complement strand
GACACCACGCGCCGACCACGCGACACGACGCGAGCGCCCGCCGGCATCGGCGGACGCTGACGGACTCAAAACGAGCGGGAACGGGAGGCAGGGTGGCGATTTTCGGAAAGGACGACGCACCGGGGCGGGGCACGACGCGAAGCGGGGGCAACGAGACGACGCTCTCGATCATCTCCGCAGGAACGACGGTCACCGGCGACATTGAGTGCGGGGGCGTCCTCAAGGTGGAGGGGCAGATCCTCGGCGGCGTGCTCCGTGCGCGCCAGGTGATGTTGGCGAAGGAGGGCACGATCCGCGGTGACGTGACGGCACACGAGGTCGTGGTCGGCGGCGTGATCGACGGCGGCGTGACTGCCGCCGAGCGTCTCGAACTCCAGACGACGGCGGTCGTGAACGGCGACATCGTGACCAAGTCGATCGTGGTGATGGAGGGCGCCCGTATCAATGGTGGCGTGAAGATGACGGAACTCGCGCTCGTCGGGCGCCCGGAAGAGCCACGCGAGACCCGGGAGAGCCGCCAGGTAAAGAAGAGCCAGCAATAGCTCAGTATTCGCGCACTATAGTTACGGCGCGAACCCGTTATCCACAGCAATTGTTGGCGGTAGTCGTATGTTTATGTTGCGCTGACAAGTATTGCTATAACTAGACTTACAGCTTCGTATGATGCTCTGCATACGCCGGACGGCGCTCCTTATCCACAGCCTCTCCTTCGGGGCTGTCGCATGCACGTCCAAGGGCCCGGAAAACCTTGACACGACTGCATTTCGGGTCGCCCTCCTCACGCCAGGTCCCATCTCCGATCAGGCGTGGAATTCCTCGGCGTACGAGGGACTCATGCGCATCCGGGACTCGCTCGGCGCAGAGGTCAGTCATATCCAGACCAAGACGCCTGCGGAGTTCGACGAGAACTTCCGCCAGTACGGCGCCAAGAACTACTCGCTCGTGGTCGGCCACGGCTTCGAGTTCCAGGATGCTGCCCAGCGCGTGGCGCCGGAGTACCCGCGGACCGTGTACGCGACCACCGGCGGAACGGGAGTCGGGCCGAACATCGCGCCGATGTCGTTCGCGTTCGAGGAGCCGTCGTACCTCGCGGGCATTGCGGCCGCGTCCGTGAGCAGGACCGGAATTCTCGGCGTCATCGGCGGCACGGAGCTGCCGCCCGTGCGCACGAGCTTCGCGGCCTTCGCCGCCGGCGCCCGGAGCGTGCGGCCCACGGTGACGATCCTCAGCGCCTATATCGGCAACTGGGACGATGCCGGAGCGGGCAAGGAACAAGCGCTGGCGCAACTCGCGCGCGGCGCGGACGTGATCTTCCAGAACGCGGACGCGGCGGGGCTCGGCGTGTTCCAGGCCGTGCGCGAGGCGACCGGCGCCTGGATCATCGGCGCGAACGCCGACCAGAACGGTGTCGCGCCGGCGGTCACTCTGGGGTCGGTGGTGATCGACCTGCCCCACGCCTTCCTCCTGCTCGCGCGCGAGGTGAAGGAGAAGACGTTCACGCCGCGCGTGATCCTGTTCGACAGTGCGACGGACGTCGTGCGGTGGACGCCCAACCCCGCACTCGCGGTGATCCCGCCCGCGATCACGACCCGCATCGACAGCGTGCGTGCGCGTATGGTGGCGCACGAGTTCGAGCCCGTACCGGTGAGCCCGTGAGCGCGACGCCGATCGGGAAGCTCACCGCGTACCTCGACGCGCTGCTCGCGATCGGCGGCACACCGGACTACCCGCCTGCGCTGAACGGCTTGCAGGTGGGCCATCGCGGACCAGTCGCCCGCGTGGCGGCGGCGGTGGACTGTTCCCTGCGCACGATCACCGCGGCGGCAGAAGCGGGTGCCAACCTGCTCCTCGTGCATCACGGGCTGTTCTGGGGCGGACTCCAGCCATTGGTGGGCACCCACGAAGCGCGCGTCCGTGCGCTCTTCGCCGCCGACCTCGCGCTCTACTCCGCGCACCTCCCGCTCGACGCACACCCGACGTTCGGCAACTCCGCGCTGCTGGCTGCCAAGCTCGGGCTCCACGCGGCGGGCGGGTTCGCCGCGTACCAACAGATCAACTGTGGCGTGCGAGGCGAGGCGGACCTCGACACCGCCGCGCTCGTGGACCGCGTGCGCGCCTGGGCCGCGCCGCTCGGACACCACACGGTGGCCTCGCCGATCCGGCCGCAGCACCGCACGCGACGGTGGGCGATCTGCTCCGGTTCCGGCGCGCAGGCGGAGACACTGCGCGAGGCCTATGCGACCGGCGTCGACACGCTGATCGTGGGAGAGGGTCCGCACTGGAGTGCGGTGGAGGCGGAGGAGCGGGGGCTCGTGATCGTCTACGCCGGCCACTACGCCACGGAGACCCTCGGCGTCCGCGCCCTGGCGGAGCATATCGGAACGACCTTCAATCTGCCGTGGACCTTCGTGCACGCTCCGACGGGCCTGTGAGCGAGGGCGCGGCGCTCGTCCTCCGTGACGTGCGCCGCGCGTACGGCCGGACGCTCGCGCTCGATGGCGCGCATTGCACCGTGCGCCGCGGCAGCGTCCACGCACTGCTCGGCGAGAACGGCGCCGGGAAGACGACCCTCATGCAGATCGCCTTCGGCCTGCTGCGTCCGGATTCCGGCACGGTGGTCGTGGATGGCCGCCACGCGCGATTCCAGTCGAGCGCCGATGCCATCGCCGCCGGTATCGGGATGGTGCACCAGCACTTCATGCTCGTGCCCGCATTCACGGCCGCCGAGAACGTGGCCCTCGGAGGACGCGGACGCTTCGACGCGCAGGTGACCGCGGACCGCATGCGCGCGATC
>JAOUDR010000039.1 GCA_029859185.1 Gemmatimonadota bacterium | reverse complement strand
TCACCGACCATACGAACGCGTCGCGGACCCTGCTCTACAACCTCGAGCGCCACGACTGGGACGACGACCTGCTCCAGTTGTTCGGTGTGCCGCGCGCGGCGCTGCCCACGATCGTCCCGTCGAGCGGTGTCTGCGGAGAAACCGCGGTGGCGCCGTTCGCACTCGGCATTCCGATTGCCGGGATCGCGGGCGATCAGCAGGCCGCCCTGTTCGGGCAGGGTTGCCATGATCCGGGTGAGGCCAAGAATACGTACGGGACCGGCGCCTTTCTCCTGATGCGGGTCGGGGACCGCGTGCCGGACGCACGCGGGCGCGTGTTGACGACCATGGCCTGTGACGCGCGCGGGGCACCCGCCCTCGCCGTCGAGGGTGCCATCTTCGTGGCGGGCGCGGCCCTGCAATGGCTCCGCGACGGGCTTGGTTTGATTGCGGCGGCGTCGGAGAGTGAAGCCCTGGCGCGCGGGGTGGAGGATACGGGAGGGGTGGTCTTCGTCCCCGCCCTGGTGGGACTCGGAGCCCCGTACTGGGAAGCCGAGGCGCGCGGGACCATCGTGGGGCTCACGCGCGGCACCACACGGGCCCACCTCGTTCGGGCCGCGCTCGAGGCCATGGCGTACGGCACGCGCGATGTCGTGGAGGCCATGACCGGTGTGACGGGGGTCCCCCTCCGAACACTCCGCGTGGACGGTGGAGCGGCCGCCAACGACTGGCTGATGGCCTTTCAGGCCACGGTGCTCGGCGTACCCGTGCTGCGCCCCGACGTGGTGGAGTCCACGGCGCTCGGCGCGGCCGGTCTCGCCGGCCTTGCTACCGGGGTGTGGCCAACGGCATCCGCGCTGGTGGAAACGCGTCGCTTCCGCGAATTCCCGCCCGATGCGGCACTCGGCCACGCGGCGGCGGCGGGCTACCACGGGTGGGAACGGGCCGTGGACGCGGCCCTCCACTGGGCGCGCAACTTGGACCGGCCGTAGCCTCGGCGCACTCCAACCACCATCTCGTGCTTAGGATCGTACCAAGGGAGCAGTCGGGTCGATGCCGTGGTGCTAAAGCAGACGGATCGATGCCCGCGGTTCAGACCGCCTCGCCTTAATCCTCTTCACTCTCGTAAACCATTGTAGACGAAAGACATACGTGGCGCCGCCATCCTTCAGGCCGGCTTCACTGGTTCTTAATTAATATTCTCTACATTGACCGGTGGGATTTCCGTAGATCCCCGTAGAACGCGCGCTGTACAACTACAGAGGGGTGACCTGTGAGAGCTTTGCTTCGTCGGATGTGGGCCGTCAGCTTCGCCTGGCCTTTGGTGGTCGTGCTGGCTGGCGGCGGCGTGGGCATTGCCTGCACCGAAACCGAGTACGTGTACGACACGACCGAGGTCGATCGCCCGCTGTTCAACCAGCCGGCGGACAGCCTCAACGGCTTCCTGGGTCTCTATTCGGTGGCGGACAATAAGACGTCGTGCGGCAACTGCCACGCCGACTACCAGGGCAAGTGGGCGGGCACCAAGCACGCCGACGCCTGGGAGACGCTCGAGAACTCCGGCGGCGCGCAGGATTTCTGCCGCGGCTGCCACACCGTGAGCGAGCTGGGGAACGCGCTCGAAGTGGCGGGTGGCTGGAATGCGGTCCCGGATTCCACGTATCACAACGTCCAGTGCGAGAGCTGCCACGGCGCCGGCCTGACCCACCTGGAGTCGGTCGCGGCGGGCAACGTGATCCGGCCCCTGGCGTCCATCGCCGTGGATACGATCGGGACCAACGGCTGCGCCGGCTGCCACGAGGGGACGCACCACCCGTTCGTGGAGCAGTGGTCCGAGTCGAAGCACGGCTACGGCGGGACGCACTTCCTGCCGCCGTACGGCAACCGTTCGCCGTGCAACGAGTGCCACGAGGGCCGGACGGCCATGGTGGCTCAGTTCAATTCGGATGGGGACTACGTCGAGAAGGCGGACCCGGACAACTTCCAGCCGCATACTTGCGCGGTCTGCCACAACCCGCACGATGCGACGAACGAAGGCCAGCTGCGCGCGGAGCTCGCGCAGCCGAGCCGCGAGCAGCTGTGCGTCAAGTGCCACTCGCGTGAGGGTCATCCCGAGCCCGGTTCGGCCACGCGGCGCGGGCCGCACGCGGCGCAGGGCCTCCTCGTGATCGACGAAGAGGTCGGGTGGATTCCGCCCAACTTCCAGTACGACACGACCAAGATCGTGGGCTCGCACGGCACGACCGCCAATCCGCGGCTCTGCGCCAGCTGCCACGTCTACATGTTCGAGGTGACGGACGCGGCCACGGGCGACTTCCTCCTCCAGAGTGTCGGGCACACGTTCGAGGCGATTCAGTGCCTCGACGCGCAGGGCCTGCCCACGGCCGGTCCCTGCCCTGACGACCAGCGGCAGTTCGATGGATGCGCGGTCTCCGGCTGCCACGGGGACGCGGCTGCCGCCCTCGCAGCGTTCCGGACGGTGCGGACCCGGATGAACTTCCTGGTGGATCAGCTGTGGACCGATACGGATGACGACGCCGTGCTGGAGACGACGGATGGCGGCGTGCTACCCAAGGTGCTGGCCCAGGCCATCGCGGCGAACAACCTGAACGAGATCAACCTCTACGACAACGTGCTCACGCCGGCCGAGGGCGCCATCTGGAACGCCCAGCTGGCCTACACACACGAGCGCACGGTCTGGTCGGGCTTCTCGATTGACGGGCAGTTAAGCTGCACGCCCACGACCACCTGCAACACGCAGGGTGGCTCCAACACGGCGCACAAGTCGAGCGGCGAGGGTGTCCACAACCCGTTCCTGCTCGAAGCGCTGATGCTGTCGTCGATCAGCTACCTGCAGACCTACTACAACGTCTCGCCGCCGCCGATGGAGCTGGCACCTCAGCTCACGGCGCCGCCGGGATTGCGGGTGAGGTGAAGACCGGGGTCAGCGGAGACCGTTGACCCGAGCCAAGGAGCCGGCTCCCTTTCTCCGGAGAGGGGGCCGGTCTCCATGATGGGGAGACCCTCGCAGGGGAGACGACGAGTGGGGGCTGGACGAATGACTGAGGCTCCAGGGGCTGGTGCGAGCATGGAATCCCGGGTCCGGCGCGGGACCCGGCCGCTCCTGATCGGGGTCCTGGTCGTGACCGGTGCCATCTTCGCGCTGATTCTCGCGTTCTACATGCTCCCGCCGCCGCATCTCCAGGTGCCGGAAATCCAACCGGTGGTCCGCGTCGCCCGGGTGGCGGACTTCCCTGTCGGCACGAGTCGCATGGTCACGTGGGGTGCCCGGTCCGTGCTCGTCGTTCGGCGGGAGGAACTCGGGTTCTTTGCGGTCCAGGGAACGGCGCCGAGTGACGGCTGCTTCCTCGGGTGGGATCCCGATGCCCTCCGCATCGAGTCGCCCTGTTCGTACGTCGTGTACGATCTCGATGGCAACGTCGTGGAGGGGCTCACCCGCATCCCGTTGCAGCGGTTCCGCGTGTTCGAGCGTGACGGGACCCTCTACGTCACGGAGTCCTGACCCATGGCCGACGGATCCCGCCGCACACCACGACGGTTCCTTCGCCGAGTCGCGGCGCTGCGCGACGAAATCCGGGAGAGCACGGATGCGAACCTGCTCGCGGCGTTGCGGGTGCTCGGCCTGCTCTACGGGCCGCTCGACCGCCGCTCTCGCATCGATCGTGCCTTCCAGAAGGCGCGGGCGTACCGGCTGGCCCCGCACGTCGGCTGGCGCCATGCGCTGGGTGGAATCGCCTACTTCCTGCTGATGCTACTCGTGGGTACGGGCGTGCTGATGGCCTTCTACTATCGGCCGTCCGCGCAGGAGGCGTACCCCAGCGTGCAACACATCGTGGCCAGCGTGCCGTTTGGCTGGCTCATCCGGGACGCCCACGTGTGGGCCGCGAGCCTCGTCGTCATTCTGGTCGTCCTGCACCTGGGTCGCACGTTTCTCGAGGCGACGTACAAGGCACCGCGCCAGACCAATTGGACCGTCGGCTTGCTGCTGCTACTCGTGGTCCTCGCGTTTGGCGCCTCGGGCTACCTCCTGCCCTGGGAGCAAGCCGGCTACTGGACCGTGACGGAGGCCCTCGACACCGTGGCGCGGATTCCAGTCCTTGGTGGTATCGCTTCCGAGTTGCTCCGTGGCGACGCCGTCGTCTCCGGCGCCACGCTGAGCCGGTTCTTCGCGCTCCACGTGATCATTCTCCCCTGGCTGCTGCTGGGGCTCATCAGCATGCACTATGGCCTCGTCCGGAAGCATGGGGCGGCCCCGCTGGCATATGGCACGGGCGCCGGCCGTGAGGTGCGGTTCTACCCTCACCACCTGATGCGCATCCTCGGCGCCGCTGCCGTGACGCTGGCCGTCGTGATCAGCCTCGTGGTGTTGGTGCCGCGCCCGTTCGGTCCACCCGCCGACCCCGGCGTCGTGCCAGACGCCATTCCATCTACCTGGGTGGCGGTCACCCCCTGGCGCGGACTCGTCCACTATATCGGCGTGCTGGGACCGGTGCTGCTGCTGCTGTTTGGCCTGGTGTTGCTGGTGCTGCCACTCGTCGACCGCGGGCACGAACGGGATCTCCGGCGCCGTCCGATCGCGCTGGTACTCGCGATCGTCGCCGTCGGTGGTCTGTTGCTGGCCACCGTAGCCGGCCGGTTCCTGCGCGAAGCACCGCCCGTGCAGACCCCGCCGGAGGTCGAGGCGCCGGCGACGCCGTTCAGTGGGGCGGAGTCTCCTGCTGTGCCGACCGCACCTCCGGATACCGGCGCGGAAGGGAGGCAGCCATGAGGATCGCGTGGTTGCTCCCCGCCGTGGGACTGGCGTCGCTGGGTGCCATCGAGGCCGGGCCCGTCGCGGCCCAGGAGCCGACACTCGGCATCGACTCCTCCTACGGCTGCGTGGTCTGCCACATCGATCACCGCCGGGCGTTCCTGTCGGGGGTGCACGCGGAGCGCGGGATCCAGTGCGACAACTGTCACGGTGGCCGCCCCGCCGCGATGACGGTCGCCGGTGCCCATGGTGGGCGGTTCCTCGGTCGCCCGTCGAAGCGGCAGATCGCGTCGCTGTGCGCCTCGTGCCATGCGGACCCGAATCAGATGCGGCAGTTCGGTCTGCGATCGGATGAGATGGCGGCGCTGCACACGAGCCGTCACGGGCAGTTGCTCGAGCGTGGTGATGACAACGCGCCGACGTGTACCGATTGCCACGAAGCCCACCTGATCCGGCGGGCCACCGATGCGCGCAGCAACACCAATCCGCTGAACATTCCCGGGCTCTGTGCGCGCTGCCACGCCGACGCGGCGCGGATGGCGCCGTATGGCATCCCGGCGGACCAGTTCGCGCAGTTCTCCTCCAGCGCGCACGGCGAGGCGCTCTTCCGGGACCGGAACCTCGCCGCGCCGACCTGCGTGGGGTGCCACGGCTCCCACTCGGCCCTGCCACCGGGTGTGACGCAGGTAACCGATGTCTGCGGTCGGTGCCACGCGCTGGTGCGCGACGCGTTCAGCCTGGGGCCACACGCGGAGCCCACGGCGCGCGGGGTGATTTCGGGGTGCACGGCGTGCCACAGCAACCACGGGACCGAGCGCGTGGCACCGGACGCCGTGGCCGAGTCGTGCGGGCACTGTCACGAGCCGGGAACCGCGGCGGCCGCGACTGCCGACACGCTGGAGACGCAGGTGCACGAGGCCTCGCATCGACTGGAGGAGGCGCGGGCGGCGATGGCACGCCTCGAGGCAGCCGGGCGTCCCATCGCGGACATGGAGCAGCGGTATCGAACAGCGTTCACCGCCTACCGCCAGATGGCCCTGGTGCAGCACAGCCTCGAGACCGAGACGCTCGAGAGCCTCGCCCTGCAGGTCATCTCGTCGGTTCGCACCATCGACGAGGCGGCCGAGGTGGCGGCGGAGCAGCGCTGGGAGCACCAGCTGCTGCTCATTCCCGTCTGGTTCCTGGCGCTCGCGGTGGTCGTGCTGGCACGCTTCCGGATCAGCGAGAGCCGGGAGGCGCCCCCGCCCGCCGCTGGGGACGGTCCGTGACGCCGCTCAGGAAAGCACGGCGGTGGGTGCGGATCACGATCCAGCTCGCGATCCTCGGCGTGATCGTGGCCACGATCAGCGCGGTTGGCTTCATCGAGTACAGCGCCCAGCCCGGGTTCTGCGACAACTGCCATATCATGGAGCCGTATTACGACTCCTGGCAGTTGTCGAGCCACAAAGACGTACCCTGTATCCAGTGCCACTACGCGCCCGGCATCAAGGCCGAGGCGATGGGCAAGTTCCAGGCAGCCAACCAGGTCGTGAAGTACGTGACCGGTGCGTATGGCACGAAGCCGTGGGCCGAGATCGACGACGCGGCCTGTCTCCGGTCGGGCTGCCATGTCGAGGCGCGACTGGCCTCGGTAGTGGATTTTGACGGGATCCCGTTCACGCACGCAAAACACCTCGGGGAGCTGCGCCGCGGCAAACAGCTGCGCTGCACCAGCTGCCACTCGCAGATCGTGCAGGGCTCGCACCTCGCGGTCACCAAGGAGACCTGCTTCCTCTGCCACTTCAAGGGCCGCCCCGTGGGGCAGCCGGTCGCCGGCTGCATCGGGTGCCATCCGTCGCCGCCCCGCGTCGTGTCGCCGCAAGGGTTCGCGATCGAGCACACGGACTACGTCCGGGACATGGTGGCGTGTTCCGCGTGTCACGCCGACGTGTCGGTGGGCGCGGGGAACGCGGATCGCAACCGGTGCTTCAACTGCCATAATCAAACGGAGCGGCTCGATCAGTTCGACAACACGACGATGCTGCACCGGACCCACATCGCCGACCGGAAGGTCGAGTGCACCCAGTGCCATGAGGTGATCCAGCACCGGATCGTGGCACTGCACGCGGACAGCCTGCCGCTCGACTGCGCGGGCTGCCACCGGGGCGTCCATGGAGCGCAGCAACGGATGTTGGCGGGGATCGGCGGTCACGGCGTGGAGGATCTCCCGAGCGCCATGTACCTGGCCCGTGTCTCGTGCCAGAGCTGCCACACCATGAACCGCGACGTGCGGGGCCACGAGGGGGTGCAGACGGCCGGGGAAGCCGCCTGTCTCGCCTGCCACGGTGTCAAGTACGCCAACATCCTCCCGGCGTGGCAGGAGGAGATGGAACGGCGCAAGACGCAGGTCGAGCGCGTCGTGCGTGGAGCGGAGGCGGTGCGAACCCAGACGCCGGTGCGGAGCCGGGGGGCGGTCGACAGCCTCCTCGGGCTCGCCCGCGACAACCTGGACCAGGTGTCGGTGGGCGGCGGCGCCCACAACGTCGGCTACGCCGATCGGCTGCTGCGGGCCGCGATCGAGCTGACCCGCGAGGCGGTGTCGGTGGGCGGCCTGCCGTTCGACGTGGGCCAACCCGATCTGGGGCCTTCGCTTGCCGAGAACACGTGCTTGCAGTGTCACGTCGGGGTGGAGCGGCAGGCGGGTGTCTACGCCGGCCGCCAATTCACCCACGAGCCGCACGTGCTGCGTGGCGGGTTGGCGTGTGGCACCTGCCACACGCCACTGGCGGAGCACGGCGGGATCACGCTCGCGTCCGCGGCATCATGCGATGGCTGTCACCACCGCGTGATCGAGCCGATGAATTGTGCGCGGTGTCACGAGGGGGCGGGTGGGGCACCCGCGGCGCCGGTAGAGCATGCCGTGGGGCGGTTCCCGCACACCATCCACCAGAATGCGGGCTTCCCGTGTGCGATGTGCCACACGCCGCCCGCGATGGACGCCTCGGGCGTCCAGTGCGCCAGCTGTCACGGTCCGCATCACCAGCCGGCGCGCGACTGCCAGGCCTGTCACCAGGGGGTGGCGGGACAGACGGTGAAGGCGAAGCACCCCGGGGCCATGGTCCACGGCGCCTGTAAGGCGTGTCATGGTGACAAGGTCGCGGGGATCACGCAGTGGTCGCGGCAGGTGTGCACGGTGTGCCATACCGACCGCGTCGATCATAACGCGCCGGTCGCCTGTGACCGGTGCCATGAGATGCCGTCCCCGCCAGGGGGCGGGGGCGGCGGCTAAGCAACCGGGGACTCGCGGCGCACGCTGCGAGCCACCGCGGCCCCCGGTGCACAGCCAGGGAGGTCCCATGCGGTGGAGTTGGGTGGGGTGGATACTGGTCGGCGGCGTGGCGCTCCTGATGGCGCGCCCGGCGGCGGGGCAGGATGCCGAGTCCTGTCAGATGTGTCACAGCGAGCCGTCGTTCTTCAAGAACAACCCGGATTCTGCGAGGCTCGTCGTCAGCGAGGCGACGCTGAGCGGTTCCGTGCACGGGCCGGCCGGCCTGCGATGCGGCATGTGCCATCCGGGGATGGCGACCTTTCCGCATCCCGCGGATGCGGTACCGATGGAGTGCGGCGCCTGCCACGCCGGCGTGCGCGACCAGTACGTGGAGAGCCTGCACGGGTACGCCGTCGCGCGCGGCAACCCCCGCGCCCCCACGTGCGTGAGCTGCCACGGCTCACATGACGTGCGCTCGAGCCGGGATCCCGCCTCGCCGACGCACAAGGTGCGGCTGCCGTCCACGTGCGCAGCGTGTCACGGGGAGGCGGGGCTGCTCACCGACCAGATCGTGAAGCTGCCGCAGTCCTTCACGGACTACGCCCAGTCGATCCACGGGATGGGGACGGGCCGGGGCATCGCCGCCGCGGCCTCCTGCGCCGACTGCCACAGCGTCCACGATCTGCTGGGTGCGGCGGACCCCAACTCGCGGATCAACCCGCGCAACGTGGCCCGGACCTGTGGGCAATGCCACCCGGACATTCAGCTCCAGTACGACCAGTCCATTCACGGTCGTGCGCTGCAGGCCGGGGTGGGGGACAGTCCCACCTGCACCGACTGCCACGGCGAGCATCATATCCTGTCGCCTCGGAATCCGGAGGCCAAGACGTACGGGGCCCGCCTCGCGCACGAGACCTGCGGCCGTTGCCACGAGGACCCGATGATCAACGCCAAGTACAACATGGCGGGCGGAGTCGTCGAGTCCTACTCGGACAGCTACCACGGCTGGGCCACGCGGCACGACTACGCCCGCGCGGCGACGTGCGTTGCCTGCCACACCGCACACCTCGTGCTCCCGAAGTCCGACTCCGCCTCGACCGTGGCCATCGGCAACGTCGTCCAGACGTGTCAGCAGTGCCACCCCAACGCGGACCTCACGTTCGCGGCGAGCTACACGCACGAGACCGCGTCCATCGCCCGCAATCCGATCAATCGCTGGATCAAGCGCATCTACCTGATCGTGATCATCGGGTTCATCGGGGGCATGGTGCTGCACAATCTCGTGATCATGAACTACTACATGATGAAGCGCCGGCGGGAGATCGAGACGTCGCAGTGGGTCCTGCGGTTCGATCGGTCACAGGTGCTCCAGCACCTCCTGCTCACGCTGACGTTCGTCGCCCTGGTCATCACTGGATTCGCGCTGCGCTTTCCGGACGCCTGGTGGGTCGGGGGACTGCGCCAGGTCGGCATGACCGAGCCGGTGCGACTGAATGTCCACCGCTTCGCGGCAGTAGGACTGATCGTCGCCTCGCTCTGGCACGCGTACTATGTGCTGCTGACCCGGCGCGGCAAGCTCGAGTTCCGGGCCCTGTGGGTGTCGTGGCGGGATCTGCGGGAGTTCGTCGGCACTCTCCGCTACCACACGTTCCGTAGCGACAAGAAAGTGAAGTTCGGGCGGTACGACTACTCGCAGAAGGCCGAATACTGGGCGCTGATCTGGGGCACCGGGATCATGGCGGTCACGGGACTGATCCTCTGGTTTCCCGCCGCGACGACCCGGTTCCTTCCGGCCGTCACGGTGTCGGCCGCCCAGACCGTTCACTACTACGAGGCCTGGCTCGCCACCCTGGCCATCCTCGTCTGGCACTTCTTCTTCGTGATCTTCCACCCGGAGGAGTACCCGATGAGCTGGACGTGGCTCACCGGGAAGATGAGCCGGGAGTCCGCCAAGGAGCACCATCCCCGGTGGCTCGAGGAGGAGGAGACGCAACAGGGGGCATCACCACAGACAACGGTCGAGGCGCCCGAAGAAGAGCGCATCGGCCGCCACTGACGCCAGCGCGTGATCCGGCGCGACAGCGGGGCGGGGAGACGCGATCTCCCCGCCCCGTCCGCATGCTGCGTCCCGCGATTATCGCGTGTGCCAGCCCCAGAACTCACCGTAGAAATCCCGGATTCGCTGCGCGTCTTCCTGGGTGATGGTGGTGCCCGGTTCCTTCATCATCTTGACGATGATGTCCCAGCGGTCCTTGGGGCTCAGGATGGCCAGTTCCTTCAGTCGATCCTGCGTGTGGCAGTGCGCGCACTTCATGAAGGTGAGCGCCGCTTCCACGCGGGGAATCTCCTGTTGGGTGATGTGGGCGCCCGACAGCTCGCTCATGCGCTGGACGAGCTCGCGCACGTCTTGGCTCACGCCGTGGGTCTGTTCGAAGGCCTCCTTCGTATGGCAATCCGTGCACGTGCCCTCGAGTTGGGCCATGGCCGGGTCCGGCGATCCGAGGTGAACGGCGAGGTTGGCCAGATCCTGCTTGGTGGCGAGTTCCTCCCGCAGGCCGGCGACCTCGCGCTCGAGCGTGACCAGGACCTGCCCGATGAAGATGAGCAGGATGAGGGCGGTGCCGCTCAGGATCATGGCGACGACCCGTTCCCGGACCGGCGCGGAGGTGCTTGGTGTGGGCTCCATGGTTCGATCTCCGAGGGTCAGGCCGAGGAAACGGGTGCCAGCTCGCGTTGCGGCAGCGGAGGCACGGTGGGAACGTCCGGCGATGTGAGCATGGCGTGGGTCTCGTAGACGGGCAGCACTGCCACCGCGATGCGGAAGGCGAGCAGCCCAAGGGACACGATGCCGACCGTGATGAGGACCTCGGCGACATGCGGGACGTAGCGCGGGTACTCGGGGACGTCGAGCCCCACGACGGCGACACCGGTGCGGTGCACCACGAGACCAAGGACCGTCGCCCAGGCCGCCAGGGGCAGCCCCCACGGGCGCCGCCGGATCTCTGCCGTGGCGAACAGCGCGACCGCCGTCAGCAGGAGCGCGATCTCGAGCCACCACCAAACGGTGGGCCAGAAGCCCCGCATGGCCTCCAGCACCACCCCCCGCCCCAGCATGTCGCTCACGCGAACCAGCAGGTACGTCACGATCAGGTAGGGCATCGCCCGTCCGAGCGCGTCGAGCAGGCCGGGTTCCGCCTTGTGGCGCACCACGCGGGCGCTCAGCGTCGCTTCGACGATCACCATGGCCGGCGCCACCATGACCGCCGACAGGAAGAAGAGCAGCGGCAGGATGGGCGTGTACCACAATGGCCCGAGCTTGTCGGTGATCAGGAACAGCGTCCCCAGGCTCGACTGGTGCATGGTGGAGAACAGAATGCCGGCCGTGATCAGCAGGATCGGCATCTGGTGAT
>JAOUDR010000549.1 GCA_029859185.1 Gemmatimonadota bacterium | reverse complement strand
AATGGGCGTGTCATTGGAGCGCCATCGCTCCGGTGGCATCGGGCAATTAGCGGACCAGGACGTGTCGCCAGCGCAGAAGTGACTACCACGGTGATGACGGCGCACTCCACGGAGAGGGACGTGTCGGGGCCGCGCCGGAGTTGGAGCGCCGGTCGGGGTCGTAGCCGGCTCCACGAGATCAGGCATCGGCCGCGACGACGTTGTGTTCGTGCCTCTCGCCGTGGAGCGTCTTCACGCCTCGCAGGTATCCCCCGTCCTCGACTCGCGGCGGTGGGCCGGTTGGGCGGTCACCCCAAACCGCGGCGCGACCGCGAGAGGGGGAGGCCGCAGGGCGGTTCGCGGTCCCGCACCCCCGGGCTTGCTGCTGACCGAGAGGTGGGGGCGGGCACCGGCATCGCGCGCGCCCCGGGTGCCGCCGCCGTTCCAGCAATCCGCCATCGGGCCCGGCCCTCCAGCTCGGCGATCCCCCCGGTCGGAACAGGGTGGACGCCCAAGGAGTGGAGGCAGGACTGAGTCACCGGACTGGGTGCGTTGCGCCCGTGCAACACCATCGGCTGGCTCATGGGTCTGAGGCGCCGCGGACCACGAGTGTCCAGAAGGGATCCCAAGGACGCCCCGGGTGACCCGGGGGGCTCCCGCGCACGAGTCTTGCCCCTTCCGCACGGACTTGGACTCGAGACGGGATATGCCGAGCCGATCCGACCTGGGTGTTCCGAAGTCCCACGCAGAGTGGGTGTTCTGGGTTGCGGGGGCCCTGCTGTTCCTCCACGCCGTGCTGGCGTGGCTGCTCCGGACGCCGACGATCCTGACCGGTCAGGATGACGCTGCCTACTACCTCCTCGCGCAGGGCCTGCGGGATCTACGGTACGTGGACCTCTGGATCGCGAAGGAGCCGGTGCATATCCAGTATCCCCCCGGCTATCCGGCGCTCCTGGCGCTCTTGGCCGTCGTGGGCGGCGACCGGTATGACCTGTACCTCGGGTTCAATACCCTGTGCTCGGTGGCGACCTTGGCCATCGTCTTCTGGGCCGTCGCGCGCCTGTGGCGTCCGACTGTAGCGCTTGCTTGTCTGGCGGCTGTCTCGTTCAATCCCTATTTCCTGCTGATGCCGGGCGAACTGAGGCCGGAAGCCACCTTCGCGTTCCTTGCGGCTGCCACGCTTGGCCTCACGTTGATCGAAAACCGCGGTTGGCGAACCGCATTCCTGATTGGCGTCAGCGGGGTAGTCGGTGCCCTGTTCCGCGTCCCGGGGCTGGCGCTGCCCGTGGCGGTCGTGCTCTCCTGGGTGCGGGAGCGGAAACTCAAGGCGGCCGTGATCCTGGCCGCGGTGTCCGCCGGCACGGCTGGTGCCTGGTTCTGGTGGACCCTCCACGCCCCCGAGCAGTTTGTTGGCGCCTCGTATGGCGCGGATCTGGCGTGGGGGCGATACCAGGACACCGGGTCCTTGCTCCCCGTGCTGCTCAGCCGGATCGCGCGCAACCTCCTCGAATATGGCGCGGCGATCGTTCCGCAGACGTTGATGCTACCGGCGATTCCGGGGACGCCGGTGGACAATCTCGTGATCGGCGGCACGGCGGTGGTGGGATTGGGGGCCGGGATGCTGGTGTTCTGGCGGCGATGGAGCGCCGCGGCCCTGTTCGTGCTCGGATATGGGGCGATTGTGGCCGTCTGGCCCTGGAGATCAGAGCGGTACCTGTTCCCGCTCATTCCGCTTCTCGCGGCGGCGCTGCTGGGGGGACTGCACCAGGTTGTCGGCTCGATGCGCGGCCGCCTGGCGACGCCGGCCGTGCTCCTCGTTGCTGGGGTGATGGCTGTCCAGGGCGCGACCCAAACGACCGGCGTACTCCGGAGCATCCTCCGATGTCGCAGCACGGGCACCCTATCCACGAGTACCTGCCTCACCCCGGATGCCCGGGACTTCTTTGCGGTCCTCGAGTTCGTGGGCCGGGAGACACCCGAGGACGCGATTCTCTTCACGTCCAAGCCGGAGCCCGCGTTTGTCTATGCCGGGCGCAAGACCGTCGCACGCGCGGCCATGGTCGCCGCCCTCGCGCGGGATACGTCCGCTTCGCTAACGCCGCTCCGGGACGCCGGCGTGACATACGTACTGCTCGCGCACGTGGCGTCGACCGACCAGGGGATCTTCCGAGAGATCGAGCGCCGCTGTTCGCTGGTGACAGTTGTCGCGCGGTTCGGTCGCCGGACGTATCTCTTCGCCGTCGGACGCGAGTCAGCGACGGCGGCTCCGGATGGGTGCAGTGCGCTCGACGAATACAGGCGCAATGCCACGGACCCCGGTTCCGGTCAGTTTGCCCCCTATTTCCGCTCGTGGCCTCCGAGTGATTTCCATCCACCCGCTGCACAGGACGACTCGCGTGCGTCATGAGCAGATGATGGCCGGAGCGCCTTGGACGGAGGCGATGAACCATGTCCAGGCCGGCGGAGCTTCAGGGGACGACGGGGGTCGATCATCATGACCGCACCTCCTGGTGGAGCTCGGGACGGTGGGCAAGGCAGGAAGCGCACCCCTCCAGGCCTCGATGGTATTCGACTCGCGATGCTCCCAACCACCTCGCTCGTCCTGACATCGACCGGCGACCGCGCGCAGCTCGAGCGCTCCCTCAGAGTGCTTGCGGAGCGGTGCAAGTCGCTGGACGTCGAGTTGGTCGTGGCCCGCTCCAGCGATGGGCAGGACCTCGCCTCGCTCGAGGAGCAGTTCCAGGCGGCGCATTGGGTCATTGCCGCACCTGGTAGCGCGGAGACCGTCCTACGGGTTGCGGGGGTGGACGCGGCCGAAG
>JAOUDR010000548.1 GCA_029859185.1 Gemmatimonadota bacterium | reverse complement strand
GATCCAAGGGGACGATCACCGCACGGCCCTCGAATTCCGCAAGCACCTTGGCTGGTATACGAAGGGTGTGCGGGGCGCCGCCGAGTTGCGGCGGGAGCTGCACACCATCGAGTCCATGGCGGAGATCGAGCGCATCTTCGACGCGTATCTGGCTGGCCAGCCCGTGCCCGCATGACCTCCGCCCAGGTCCGCGAGCTGCTGGAACGGGTAGCTGCGGGGGCGCTGACGCCGGCCGCGGCATTGGAGGCGCTCGCCCGGTTCCCCGTGGAGGAGTTGGGCTATGCCACGGTGGATCACGCGCGGGGACTCACCCAGGGCCACCAGGAAGTCGTGTTCTGCGAGGGGAAGACGCCGGAGCAGGTTGAGGGGATTTGCGTCGCCCTGGCGGAGAGCAGCGGGATGTTCCTGGCCACGCGCGCGATCGCCGACGTGCGCACACGGCTGCTCGCCCGATTCTCCGGGGCCGAGGAGAATTCGCTTGCGCGCACGGTGCGGCTCGTGAACGGTGCAGACCCGGAGCCAACGGGGCGGGGCACCGTGATGATCGCGACCGCCGGCACCAGCGATCTCCCGGTGGCGGAGGAGGCCGCCGTCGTCGCGCGGACGCTCGGCAACCGCGTCGCGCGACTCACGGACGTCGGCGTAGCCGGGATTCATCGACTGCTCCGCCACAGCGACGAGTTGCGGGATGCCAGCGTGGTGATCGTCGCGGCGGGGATGGACGGCGCGCTGGCCAGCGTCGTCGGCGGAATGGTGAAGGTGCCGGTGATTGCCGTCCCGACGAGCGTCGGGTACGGCAGCGCGTTCGGGGGGCTGTCGGCGCTGCTGGCGATGCTGAACTCGTGCGCGTCGGGCGTGACCGTGGTGAATATCGACAACGGGTTCGGCGCCGCCGTGGCCGCGTCACGGATCAACCACCTGGCGTAGCGCCGAGCTTGGAAGCGCCCGGTGGGGCGGGTAGGTTTGAGGATCGCGCCCTTAGCTCAACTGGATAGAGTACCAGACTTCGGATCTGGGGGTTGCAGGTTCGAGTCCTGCAGGGCGCATGACAAGCCGGGCCGTGAGGCCCGGCTTTGTCATGCTTCCCGCAGGACTCTTTGCCCTGGCCGCGCTTGCGCGCGGCGGCGGGTCGAGTCCTGCCGCAAGCCCTGCGGCCCCACCTTGTCATGCGGCGGGCTTGTCCTGTGTCCCGCTGAATGCCGTGCCCTCGTAGCGGAGCTAGCCGTCCGCGGATTCCCTGCGGCGCTTCCACAGCAGTTCGAGTACCAGGGCGAGCCACAAGACGGACATCGCCCAGTCGAACATCCGCGGCTGCCTTCCGTGCAGGAGATCGTACACGATCGATCCACAGAACCACGAGGCAACCGCAGTATAGAGCAACAGTCGCACGCCCGACGTCGACTTGGCCATTCCACCAGACTCCATCGTTGATCGTCGACGCCGAATATGCGCCTGGATCGGGGTCGCCGCGATCGGGAAGCATCCGGTGACCTCAACCAGGACGTGCCTCCAACGAGCGGGTCGCCGCGGCGTGTCCCGCGACGACCCGCTGAGGGTTCGTGAGCTTGCCTCCGCTAGCGAGTGCCAATCGCCGGTGGCACGAAGAACTCCGCGACGAGCCCCCCGTGATCGGACGGCCAAATGGGATACGCCGGGCCCGTGACACGGTCGGCCGGGTCGTCACCTACGAGCGCGATGAACGACTTCGGGTAGTCGCCGCCCGGATGCCGCATGCCGCGGGCGAACACGTAGTCGATGCGCTTGGTGAAGTTCGCAGTGGCGTTCGACAGGTCGTACTCGTGGCAGCAGGTGTTCCCGACCTCGCCCGGACGCAGCGCGGTCCAGACGTCAGTGAATGCTGCACCGGAGAACACCTGGTAGAGGGGTGATCCCGGCTGGTCGTTGAGGTCTCCCATGAGCACGACGGGGCTCACGCCCTCGAGCGCCGCGACGATCTCGAATGCCTGGCCGGCACGCAGCTGGCTCAGCGGGTGTTCGGGAATTCCGTCGCCTCCGGATTCCGGATGCGTGCTGACGATGTGGATCGTATTGGGCCCGATCGTGGCGCGCCCCCAGATCCAGCTGCGTTTCAGCACAAGACCCGGCGGGAGCATGTCGGGCGGGATGTTGTTGGTGAAGTGGTCTGCCCAGACAGTCTGCCACTGCACGTGCTCGGCGTCGTACAGGACGACGTCGTAGTCCACCAGTTGGACGAGGCCGCCGGCCACCGACACGTCGATGTTCTTGACCTTGGCGCCGACCGCGTAGTCCAGCCCCCGCTGGGCCAGCGCGGCCTGGAGGATGGGCAGGAAGTCCAGGGTGAAGTCGATGTTCATGCCGAGTGGGGTCAGGTCGATGTCGATCAGGCTGATTTCCGCGATCCCGACGACGTGCGGCCGGGCTGCGACGATCTCATCGGCGAAGGCCTGCGCGCGGGCGGGGAAGTCCGTGTTCACGATCGTGCCGATCGCGAGCATCAAGGCATCGAAGTCGTCCGTGGGATCTTCGGTGCCGAGAGCGGCGATGACGGCGTCCACGTCCGCGCCCACGTACGCATTGCGGCTCATGACGGAGACGGCGAGCGGATCTGGACTGGTGGTCCTGAACTCCGGCGGGGAGGTCGCGTCGCTACAGGCAGCGAGCAGGACCCCGGCCAGCAAGGTGGAAATGACTGTGCGGTCCATCGGTTGCCTCCTTTGGGGTGTGCCGTACGGCCGTCTGACTTCGTTCTGCGCCGACGGTAGCCGCGTCACGTCAAGCACCCGTCAAGGGCGTCCGCCCGCGGCGCCTTGACGCCTG
>JAOUDR010000547.1 GCA_029859185.1 Gemmatimonadota bacterium | reverse complement strand
GGCGGCGAGCTACCCCGGGGCCCCAGTCGGGGAGATGGTCGGCGGCGTCTTCGGGAGACGCCATGGCGTCGAGATCCCGGACCTCGGTCTCCGCGTCGGCCAGCGTTTCGGGGTCGCGGTCGGCCGCATCGGTTCCGGGGGTGGAAGGCCGGCGGGCAAGCCAGGCGATGCCCGCGGCAAGCACCAGCAGGGCGAAGATCAGCGTCACGACGCGTCACCTGAGGACTCGATCAACTCCTCGAGCGGATCGGGGCCGCGGACGAGCACGAGGATAGCCGCCTGTGGCACGACGAGGTACTTGTCGCCCTCGTACGTGATCTCAACCGCCGCCTTACGGAAGAACAGCGCGTAGTCGCCAATCCGGGCCTGCATGGGCACGAACCGTGACGCGCTCGCGGTCGCGTGGATCTTCCACGGCTCGTCGTCGAGCGATCCCGGATCCGGCAACGGGGTCCCCGGCCCCGTCGCCACGATGCGCCCGCCCTGCACCGCCTGATGATCCACGGCCGTCGGCGGCAGGTAGAGCCCGACGTTGGTGCGCTCCTCGCCCTCTCCGGGGACGATGAGAACGCGGTCGCCAACGACGATCAATTTCTTGGGCTTTGGCATCTATGCAAATATAGGTGGGAGGTGGAGGGGGAAGGGGGGCAGGGCAGACGGCAAGACGGCAAGACGGCCAGCGGGCGGGAGTGTGAGGAGGGAGGTAGACTCCCACCTCATGCCTGCCCTCCGCTGGCCGTCTTGCCGTCTTGCCGTCTATCCTATCGCCTAGTCACTAACGCCCGACCCCTGCCTCCCGTGCTTCTCAAACCAGGCCCGCAGGTAGAGCTGCGTCCGCAGAAAGTTCGACGGGGTGCTGCTGGTGCCGTGCCATTCGTTCTTGAACCGCACCATGGCCGTCGGCACCTTCCGCATCTTGAGCGCGCGGTAGTACTCCTCGGTCTGTTCCATCGGAGTGCGGAGATCGAGTTCTCCCGTCATGAGCATCGTGGGCGTCGTCACGTTGCCGACGTACATCAGGGGGGGGCGTCGGAGATTCTCGGTGGGATCTTCCCAGGGGAGCTTGGCGAAGTTCCGGTACCAGCTCGCGCCATCGGTGGTCCCGACGAACGAAAACCAGTTCGTGACCGGGCAGTTGGCGGAGGCCGCGGCGAAGCGGGTGGTGTGGCCCACGATCCACGACGTCAGGACCCCGCCGCCGGAGCAGCCGTACACGAACATGTTGAGCGTGTCCACGTACCCGCGCCCGATGACCTCGTTGACGCCGTTCATGAGGTCATCGTAGTCCTTGCTGGGATAGGCGTTCTTGATGGCGTTCCCGAAGGCCGATCCGTAGCCGGTGCTGCCGCGGGGGTTCACGTACAGCACCACGTAGCCGTTGGCGGCGTGCTCCTGCCAGCCGAAGTTGAAGCCGACCCCGTACATGGAGTGCGGCCCGCCGTGGATGCTGAGCATCAGGGGGTACGTCTTGGCAGGATCGAAATCCGGTGGCTTGACGATCCATCCCTGGATCCGGTAGTCGTCCACCGAGGTGTACCAGACTTCCTCGACAGTCCCGAGGGTCTTGCCCGCCAGGACGTCGGCGTTGACGTCGGTGAGCTGCGCGAAGCGCTTGTTCTTGACGTCGTAGGTGACGATGTCGCCCGGCTCGTAGAAGCTGGTCAGCGTGCCGACGGCCAGTCCTTGCGGGGTGACGGTCTCGATACTGAACCGGTGGTTCCCTTCGGACACCTGACGTGGGGTTCCGCGTAGCCCCGCGAAGTAGAGATTCTGCGTCCCCCGCTCCTGCGTGGTGAAGTAGACGCCACTGTTGTCGCTGGCCCACGTGATGTCTTCCGGCGAGCGATCGAAATCGGCCGGTGTCAACGCGCGGGGATTGGCACCGCTCACGTCCATCACGTACAGGCTGGTGGTCTTGTAGGTGAAGTCACCCGCATCCACACCCGTGTAGGCCACCCACCGGCCATCGGGGGACACGACCGGGCTCCCGTCGGGGCCCGCGCGGGACGTGAGCTGCCGGATGGCTCCCGTCTGCACGTTCAGCGCGTAGATCTCCGATTCGCGCCACGCGTACTCGGCGGTATCGACCCGCAGGCCCGAGAAGAGAATCTCGGTGCCATCCGGTGTCCACTCGGGCTCCGAGTGGTTCCAGTCGCCGTTCGTAAGTTGGCGTGGCGTGCCACCCGACGCGGGAACGACGAAGATGTGCCGATACCCGTCGTCGGTATACCCGAGACGGTCCCGCCGGTAGTTGAGTCGGGTGACCACCTTGGGATCGCCGGTCCACTTGGCGCCCTCGGGGCGCCCGGGGACGGTGACGCGGGGGAAGTCGGGCCGATCGGCCACGCTCATCGTGAACGCGATCCAGTTCCCATCGGGGGACCATGCCAGACCGGAGGGCGACTCCGTGACCCGCGTGATCTGCGTGGTGGCGCCTTCGGCGTCCATCCAGCGCACGAAGATCTGGGAGCCGGAGGGATCACCTCGCTTGGTGAACGCGATGCGCGTCCCGTCCGGAGACCACTGGGCGTTCGATCCGTCGACGAGGAAGCGATTCCGCGCCCCATCCGTGGCCATGATCCACAGGGAGGATTCCCAGCGGTCGTTGATCTTGTCCACCCACCCACGGGTGTAGATGATCTGCCGACCGTCCGGCGCGATCTGTGGGCCGCTGACTCGCTCCCATTCGAGGTAGGTGTCGAGTGTCAGGTGGGTGGGGGTGGGGGTCTGGGCCCCCAGCGGGAAGGCCGCAGCGACCGTGAGGCCGGCGAGCAGAGCGATGCGCGCGTGCATAGGGTAC
>JAOUDR010000546.1 GCA_029859185.1 Gemmatimonadota bacterium | reverse complement strand
TTCACCGTGCTTGCCCACACGCTCAATCGCGGACTCTGGGAAACAGTGCGAGATGGGTTCGAGTGGGCCGCCGAGCATGCGACCGGGCCGCGAGACATAGTCGCGCGAAGCACCTCCTGCCATGGGGCGACGCGGGCCCTTGCCATGGGTCGGCCAGCCTGCTGTCGGTCAGGCTGGTACCCATCGCCATGGGCCTGTGATGAGGTAGTGGGGCCCTTCACGGAGCGGCGGCGGACGATGAGCGTGAGGCTCACGCGCCAGTTCACACTGGCCCGACAGGTTCGGAGGGACGACCTCTGAAGGTCTGGATCACGGAAATCGCCGAGCCCTTACCCACGATGCCAGGGGTCAGGGTGATGCGCTGCGGCATCCTGGCCGAGCTGCTGGCCCGTCGTGGCGCGCAGGTGACGTGGTGGAGCTCGAACTTCGACCACGTCACCAAGAGTTTCCGGGGGGCCGCGGACCAGGTCCTGGAGGTCTCTCCCAACCTGCACATCCACCTGCTGCCGGGCCGCGGCTACCGCTCCAACGTGAGCCTGGCACGGATCCGGGATCAGCGGCAGGTCGCCGCCGCGTTTGCCCGGCGAGCGGAGGGGGAGCCACGGCCGGATGTGATCTTCTCGTGTCTGCCCACGCTTGAGGTGACGGAGGAAGCGGTGCGGTTCGCCAGCACGCACCGCGTGCCGATCGTGGTGGACATCCGCGACCTCTGGCCGGACGCGTACGCGAGCGTGGTGGCGGCGGTGCTGGGGCCGTTGGTGCGGTTGCTGATCCAGGGGGAAGCGCGGCGCGCGCGCCGGGTGCTCCGCCAGGCGACGGGCCTCGTGGCGGTGTCGAATGCCTACCTGGCCTGGGGACTCGAGAAAGCCGGCCGTACACGAGGTGTTCACGACGGGGTCTTTCCGTTGGGATACCCCAAGGTCGAGCCGTCCGCCGCCGAGCGCGCGGAGGCCACGGGTCTGCTGGAGCGGGCCGGGGTGGATCGCGGAAAAACCATCTGCTGCTTCGTGGGAGCGCTGGGCCGGAGCTATGACTTGGGCCCAGTCATCACCACGGCCCGTGCCGTCCACGAGTGCGGCGACCGGCAGCTGCAGTTCGTGATCGCGGGCGACGGCGAGCGCAAGCCGCACTGGGAGCGCGCAGCGGCCGGCCTGCCCAACGTGGTGCTCACTGGGTGGTTGTCCTCGGCCGCCATCGGCGTGTTGATGGGGTGGTCGGCTGTGGCCCTGGCGGCGTACGCGCCGGGGGCGACGCAGGGGTTGCCGAACAAGGTCTTCGAGTATCTCTCCGCTGGTCTGCCGATCCTTTCCAGCCTGCCCGGCGAGACGGCGCACCTGCTGGCACAGCACGGGTGCGGTCTCAGCTACCGGGCGGGCGACGCCGCGAGCTTTGCGGCCGCGCTGGAGCAGCTGCGATTACCGGAGCGGCGTCGGGAGATGGGGCAAAATGGGTCGCGTTGCTTCGAGGCGCTGTTTTCAACGGTCGGGATCTATGACGCGTTGGTCTGCCACATCGAGGATATTGCTGCCTCCTGGCACCCTCCGTCACGTCGCTAGGGGGCCCGCCGGTCGGTGTGTGGCGCGCGAGCACGATCCAAATGGCCCGAAGAACGGGAGGCTGACAGCGGGTTTCCGAGAATGTCATCCCGGCGCAACCGGGGCGCGTGACCTAGCGCTTGACCAGCTCGAACGTGAACATCCACGCCATCAGGCGAAGCCCGGGTATCTGGAGCGCGATCTCGTCCAGGCCGTTGGTCACGGCCAGAGCGGAACCAAAGAGCGGCGTGCTGCGGAACGGCGTGGCGAAGAGCGAAAAGAGATGCCAGTAGCGGACGGCCTCGACGTCGAAGAACCGGCGGGCGAACCGGAGCTCCCGGTGCGAGAGGATGTGGCGCTTTTCCCACTCGGTCCGCATCCCCGGGGTGAGCCGGCGGTACAGCTTGAGGACGGGATTGTAGTTCAGGGCTTCGTACGCCAGCAACCTGGCACCGGGGCGCATGATGCGGCGCAGTTCCGGAAAGGCGTGGTTCAGATCGAGATGGTGCAGCATCCCGGAGCACAACACGGTGTCCACGCTCTCGTCCGGCAGCCCAGTATTCTCGCAGTCGCCCTGCACGAACCATGTGTTACCCGTAAGTCCAGCCGCCCCGGACAGCGCGCGGGCGTTTTGGATAGAGGTGCGGCTGATGTCCAGCCCCACGGCGAGCGCGGCGCCGGCGCGTGCGGCCGCCAGGCTGAATAGGCCGTTGCCGCAGGCGTAATCCAGAAACACCCGGCCCTTGGCGTGCTCGGCTAGCCAGGACTCGATGAAGCGCCGTGAGGCGCCGGTGGTGGAGTAGTACTTCTTGTTGGAGGTCTGGCGGTCGAGATGCTCCGGATCGTCAGGCGTGCCCGCCGAGCGGTCCAGGTCGTGGAACTGGAGCTCCGCTCGCTTGCGGCTGTCGAGGCTCGCCATCCACTCCTCGTTGGTCTTCCGGTCCAGCCGGGTCAGCGCTTCCCGGAGGGCGTCTACCTGATCCGCTCGGGCAGTCATGCGGTGCAAGATCATCGGGCCTGGGACAGGGGTCAAGACCCGTGGCGCGCGACCGCCCGAACCTAGCCTAAGGCATTGTGACCCGTTAAGTTGCCTGGCCGTTGCAGGTCATTATGAATTAGCGAGGAGCCCTTACCGGCGGATGTGCGGCGTCTTTGGCGGGGTGCGTGTCGGCGGTGCGTTCGACCAGCGGGCGCACGAGCGGTTCGTGGAGCTGACGGACTTAGTGGCACACCGCGGCCCGGATGGCTCCGGGTATCGTTGCTTCGACACCACCCGTGAA
>JAOUDR010000545.1 GCA_029859185.1 Gemmatimonadota bacterium | reverse complement strand
GAGGTCCACGAGGCCGGCAGCTTGCTCGGGGCTCATGTACCCGGGCGTCCCCAGCGCGATGCCGGTGCGCGTCAGGTTGGCGGGCTCGGCGGCGCTGCTCACCGCCTTGGCGATCCCGAAATCCGTGACGACCGCTTGGCCACCGGGGAGCAGGATGTTCTCCGGCTTGATGTCCCGATGCAGGATTCCCTGCCCGTGCGCGTAGTCGAGCGCCGCGCCGACGCGGGTGACGATCTCCACGGCGCCGTCGGTGTCCATCAGCCGCACGCGGCTGAGGAGCCCGCGGAGCGATTCATCGGCAACGAACGGCATGACGTAGTAGAGGAAGTCACCGCCCTCTTCGCCCGCCGGCCTGTCGGCACGTCCGCTGTCGTAGAGCGGCAGGATGTGCGGGTGCATGAGCCGCGCCGCGATGTCGATCTCGCGGATGAAACGCTCGGGGCCGATCAACTCGCCAAGGTCGGATCGGAGCACCTTCACGGCCACGGTGCGTCCGTGCTTGACCTCGCGCGCGCGATAGACGGTCGCCATTCCTCCGCGGCCGACCATGGCTTCGAGATCGTAGCGGCCGGCTAGGGCCTGACGAAGTTGCTCGGGAAGCTCTGCCATGCGCGTCGAAGTTATCGGCCTGCGAGGATCGCCGCGAGCGTCAGCCCCAGAGTGCGCGAGTCGGTGGGTGCAGGTGCGTGCCATCCCATCGCAGGGCGTCGTCCCGATCGCGGGCGAGCCAGAGCGGGCCGTCGAGGTCCACCCACTCCGCGGTGGACGCCAGCAGCATCGCCGGGGCCATGAGCAGCGAGGTCCCCATCATGGTTCCGACCATGACGCGAAGATCGTTGGCCTGGGCGGCGGTCGCGACGCGCATGGCCTCCGTCAGGCCGCCCGCCTTGTCGAGCTTGATGTTGACGACGTCATACCGTCCGCCGAGTTGCGGCACGTCCGCGCTGGTGTGACAGGACTCGTCGGCACAGATCGGCACGGGGTGCGCCACGCCTGCCAACGCGGCGTCCTCGCCCGCATGGAGCGGCTGCTCCACGAGCTCGACGCCGAGATTGGCCATCGCGGCGAGGTAGTCCGGCAGCTGCCCCGGCGTCCACGCCTCGTTCGCATCCACCATCAGGCGCGTGTTGGGGACGGCCGCCCGCACGGCACGTACGCGCTCCAGGTCTCCCTCGCCACCCAGCTTGAGCTTGAGGAGTGGGTACGCCCGTGCCTCCGCGGCGCGCGCGGCCATGGCATCCGGCGCGTCGAGCGAGATCGTGAACGCCGTCACCACGGGATGCGGCGCGGGCAGGCCCGCGAGCTCGTGCACGGGCCGGCCACGCGCTTTCGCTGCCAGATCCCACAGCGCGCAGTCGAGGGCGTTGCGCGCCGCCCCGGCCTCCAGTCGGTTCTCGAGTTCGGTGCGTTCGAGCCCCCGGGCTACCGGCTCGGCGAGTTGCTCGAGCGCGGCCACGACACCCGCCACGCTCTCCCCGTAGCGGGGATACGGAACACACTCGCCGCGCCCCACCGCGTCTCCCTCGCGCACCTCGACGACGACGACTTCCGACTGCGTGCGTGCCCCGCGCGAGATGGCAAACACCCCGCGCAGCGGCCATGACTCGTGTCTCACAGAGAGGATCCTCACGGCACCTCCACCACCACTTTCCCGAAGGTCAGGTTGAACTCCATGAGACGGTGTGCCTCGGCGACCTCGACGAACGGCAGAACCGCGTGAACGACCGGACGGATGGTCCCGTCCGCGAGCAACGGTAACACGTCCGCGGCAAAGGCCGCGACCGCGCGCGCTTTTTCCTGCGTGGACCGCGACCGGAGGACGGTACCCTCGATGCGGAGACGCCGCTGGAGGACGAGGGCCAGGTCGACCTCGGCGCTGATGCCAGCCGTGAGGCCCACGAGGATCAGCCTTCCCTGCTCGGCCATGACGTCGAGCGTACGTGGCAACTGCGCCCCACCGACGAGGTCGAGCACGACGTTCGCGCCCACACCGTCCGTCGCGGCGCGCACGATGCTCCCGAGGTCGTCGGCCGACGCGTGGATCGCGACGTCCAGGCCCAGGGCCCGAGCGCGCTCCAGCTTGTCGGCCGTGCGGCTCGTGCCGATCACCCGTGCGCCGATCGCCGTTGCCAGCTGTAACGCCGCGAGCCCCACGCCACTGCCGACGGCGTGGATGAGAAGCCACTCGCCGGACCGGAGGTCGGCGCGCCGGAGCGCGTCGTGTGCCGTCACGAAGACCTCCGGGATGGCGGCCGCGTCGGCGTCGGTCATGTTGTCCGGGATCGCTACGGTGTGCGATGCCGGGATGACCACGTAGTCCGCGTAGGTACCACCCCCCGCGATGCCCATGACGCGGGCGCCGATATCGAACACCGTGTCTCCTGAACCGCGGGCGTCCACGAGGCCGGCAAACTCGAGTCCGGGGATGTCGGGTGGAACGCCGTCAGGCGCGGGATAACGCCCGCGCCGCTGCAGCAGGTCGGCGCGGTTGATCCCGAACGCCCGGACGCGCACGCGGATCTCGCCCGCGTGTGGCTCCGGCACGGGCACCTCGCGCACCGCGAGCACCTCCGGGCCGCCCGGGTGGGTGATGACGACGGCGCGCATGTGGGCGGGCGTCGGCGTCAGGATCTCACGTGCCGACGTGCCACGTCTCACCCGGCTTGAGCACCTGCACCGTGACCCCCTTTGGGCGGAAGGTCTTCGGATTCTGTGCGATGGGGGGCCACGTGTCGTAGTGGATTGGGATCGCCACCTTGGCGCCGATCATCTCGGCCGCGCGGGTTGCCAGCTCCGGTCCCATGGTGAAGCGGTCG
>JAOUDR010000544.1 GCA_029859185.1 Gemmatimonadota bacterium | reverse complement strand
CACGGCTGCCCGGCCGTCGCTGCATTCGCCGACGACGTCGAGCTCCGGATCCCGCTCGCACAGCTTCCTGAGTCCCGACCGTGCCAACCGTTCGTCGTCCACAATGAGGACGGTGATCGCATCCGGCATTACGGCTCCCGCTCGGCGAGGGGTACGAAGTGCAACGGGAGCACGATGGTCACGGCCGCCCCGTGGGGCGACCGATCCTGCACGTCGAGGGACGCCTCGTGCCCGTACAGCTGGGCCAGCCGCTTCCGCGTGTTGACGATCCCGAGTCCCGTCCCCCGGGGATCGGCGGGCGTGCCGCCGAATCCCGGGCCGTCGTCCAGGACCTCCAACCGCAGTCGGTCGCCTTCCGTGCGAGCCACCATCATGATCGCTGTGACGCCCGCCTGCCCCGCGACACCGTGACGAATCGCGTTCTCGACGATCGGCTGCAGTACGAAGTTGGGCACGAGGGCGTCCATGGTGTCGTCGGGCATGTCGATCCGGAGCGCCAGCCGGTCGTGAAAGCGAATCCGCTCGACGGCCAGGTAGCGCTCGATGAAGGCGATCTCCTGTTGCAGCGTCACTTCATGGCTCGCGGACGCCGCGAGTACGTGCCGCAACAGGTCACTCACGCCTTCCAACGCTTCCACGGCCGCGTCCCGCTGCGAGTCCCTGACCAGCATGGCCACGCTGTTCAAAGCGTTGAACAGGAAGTGTGGGTTCAGCTGCATCCGCAACGCCTCCATCCGGGCGTCGGCCAGCTGCGCCGTCAATCGGATCGCGGCGACTTCCCGCGCCTTGGAGCGCCGATAATCGAGCATGATGTACGTCGTCCCCAAGATGGCCGCGTAGATGAAGATGTGAACCGGGAGCTCCAGCGTGTACAGCGAGAGCAGCCGATGCCAAGCCGACGGGTCGGCGGCGTTCGACGGGAGCGCCTCGCGGATGCGGGGTTGCAGGCCGAATCTGAGCCCGGTGTGAAGGAACGCCATCGCGACGGCGACGGCGACGTGCGTGCCGGCCCGCGTGACCACCCGCCCACGTTCGATCGGGTGATGGGTGGTCATCCAGACGACGAACGGAGCGTACAGCGCCCACAGCAGCCAGAACGGCATGACGAAGGCGACGGTGTCAACGAACGAAGCCGGTCGACCCTCCAGGCCACCGATGACGTGCAACCACGTTGCCGCGGCGATGCCGAGGACGATGGCCGCGGCCACGAAGGCAACGAGCTGCCGCACGCCGACCCGCACGGAGCTCAGCGCTGAAGCCATACGACGGGACGTTGCAACCTGTCGGCCTCCGTGAGGAGTCGGTTCACCGGGGACAAGGTGTCAACACCCTCCTCTCTTGCCAAGTCTGGGCACCGCCAGGCGAGCGTCGTGGTTCGGACACCGCCCTGCTGGGCCATCCTCAACATCACCAGCATGGAGGTCGAGACAACACGCATGCAGCGAACGACGCGAATCCTGCAGCGAGCGGCGTGGGCGGTGCGGGTGCGACACCGTCCAAGCCCGCACGATGCTCCACCGCCTCCCACACCCCGCGAAGTGCCGTTCCCTGCGGGAGCAGCCGGATTCCCTGCGAAGTGGTTGGACCCCTTCGTGGTGCGGTGAGCATTGGCGTCACGGTCGCCGGTGCAAGGCGTTCGCTGCCGTTCCTTCTTCGCGCGAGGGCCCATGACAAACGGAAATATCCCTCCGGCTGGCGATTCGACGCCGTTCCCGCCGCGATGGACGGTCGCGCTCGTCGTCATCGCCGTCGTCGTCGCGGTCGTCGGCGCGATCGTGAATCTGGGATCCGCGGCTGCCGTCCTACTGGTGGACATCGTGCTGGTGGCGCTGGGGAGCGCCGTGCTGATGCTCACCCACCGGACACGGCTGGTGGTGTGGCTGCCCTGGATCGCGTCCGGTGCACTCCTGGGTGCGACGCTCGTGGCCGTCTTGCGCGTCGCTCCATGGCCGTTGGTGGCGGCCGTCGCCCTCGCCGTCGCCGGGCTTGTGGACCAGCGCCGCAGACGGCCTGGCCTGGTGGCCTGCCTTGGAAGCGCCATGGCGGCCGCGGCGGCGAACGGGCTGCTGCTCTGGTTGGTGATGTTCGGCGGGCACCGGCCGGTGCCGCCGGCGGTGTTCGCGGCGATGGATCTGCGGCAGCACGAGTTGCTGGCGGACGTGCCGTTGCACGACGTGTGGGTTGCCCATCTGCGTGGAGGCCCGCCGGGCATGACCATGGAAACCATGCGGTGGCAGCTGCTCCACGGGTTCACACACAATCTCACGACCGCCTTCTTCGCGGCGGCCGCCATGCGCGAGGTGCTCGGCTCGGTGTTCGAATGGGACGAGGAGGGATGTCGCGACATCGACCCGTCGTTCGTGCACCGACTGACGGAGGCGGATCGGCTCCGGTCGGTCAGTGAACCGGGTGACAGCATGTTCGTGTACACGTTCGAGCGTGAAGCCGTGATGGAGATCGTGAACTGCACCGTGCACGCGCTGATCGGTGTCGCGCTCGAACCCGTCGACGAAGGGTACGACCTGTACTGGGCGTTCTACGTGAAGCCGGTGGGCCGGGTCACACCCTTCTACATGGCGCTGATCGATCCATTCCGTCGCACGGTCATCTATCCCTCGCTCATCGAGGGTGTGGAACGGGATTGGGCCGAGCAATGGTGAGGTGTCCCGCCAACGAATGAGACGCCGGACGGGGGTGCCCGGTGAAACTCCCGCACTTGGTTGCGCTCCCTGGAAGCCACGCGAATCGGCACCCACCGCTCGGTTCCGCTGCAGCCTCGAAACCACGCGGTGCCGATACCGGTCGGTCACCAGCGTT
>JAOUDR010000038.1 GCA_029859185.1 Gemmatimonadota bacterium | reverse complement strand
GTATCGCACGTCGGCGAGCTGCTCGAGGCCCCCGGCGACCGCCGGATGCGTGTCGCCGTAGCGTTCCCGCAGCAGCGCGAGTGCTTCCGTGTGGAGCCGGGCGGCCTCGTCGAACAGCCCGAGATTGTGGTACACGCGTCCGAGCTCGCCCATCATCCGCGCCCGGATGTCCGGACGGACGTTGACCGCTGCTTCGAGCCGCGCGGCGCCTTCGTCCAGGATCACGCGGGCTCGGACCGTATCGCCGAACCCCTCCACAGGATCGGCCGCCTTGAAGAGGTCGACCAGGAACTGCGAGACCTCCTCGGTGGCTTCCGCTTCCCGGGTCAGCGCGCGTCCGTGTGCCGCGGCGGTCACGGCATATCGGATGGCGAGCACCAGGAGGGCGACCGCGAGCAGCGCCACCGTCACCCCGGCGCCCACGGCGAGCCGGTTGCGTCGCACGAAGCGCGAGGCGCGGTAGCGCACCGAGTCCTTGTGGGCGTGGACCGGCAGCCCTGCCTCATGCCGCCGGAGATCCTCTGCGAGGTCGGCTACCGAGGCGTACCGGCGGCTCGGCTCCTTGCGCAGCGCCATGAGCACGATCGTGTCCAGCTCGCCGACGAGCGCCCGCTGCAGCCGCTGTGCCGGCGCCCCGCGCGCCGCACTCAGGGCATTCCGCTCGTCCCGGTCGGCTGCGGCAACCCGGGCACTCGGCTGGGTCGGCTCCTCACGCAGATCACGTGCTCCGCATCGGAGGGAGAGCTGAAATCCCGTCGATACGGGTGAAAGCCCGTGAGGAGCTTGTACAGCAGCACCCCCAGGGAGTACACGTCGCTGGCGGTGGTGATCGGCGCGCCCTGTACCTGCTCCGGACTCGCGTACGCCAGCGTCATCGGATGCGCCTGCCCCGTGAACGTCGCGCCACCGGCCGATCGCTCACGATCCAGCACGCGCGCGATCCCGAAGTCGAGCAGCTTGACCTTGCCGTCCGGGGTCACGAGGATGTTGTTCGGCTTGAGATCCCGATGCACCACGAGGTGGCGGTGCGCGTGGTCGACCGCGTCGCACACCTTGAGGAACAACTCGAGTCGCTCCGCGACGGTCAGCCGATTGGTGTCGCTGTACTCGTCGATCGGCACGCCCGCCACATACTCCATGACGTAGTAGGGCGTGCCGTCCTCGGTGACGCCTCCGTCGAGCAGCCGCGCGATCCCCGGGTGCTCGAGCCGGGCGAGGATCTGCCGCTCCAGCAGGAAGCGCTGCATCGCTTCGGTGCTGCCGATGCCGAGGGGGAGGAGCTTGAGCGCGACCTGCTTCTCGAACTGCCGGTCGTCCCGCTCGGCGAGAAACACGACGCCCATGCCGCCGCGTCCGAGCAGCCGCACCAGCCGGTAGCTGCCGACGGTGCGGCCGAGGAATTGGTCGACCTCCGTGCTCGCCGGGGACGGCACGCCGGCGCGACTGGACAAGTCGGCGAAGTAGGCGGCGGCGGGCTCGGCCGCCTCGAGCAGGGACAGCACCTCGTGCCGTAACGCCTCGTCGTCACCGCACGCCGCGGACACGACGCCGGCGCGCGCAGCGGGTGATTGCTCCAGTGCTGCGGCGAAGACCTCCTCGACCTGCCGCCAGCGCTCCGGGTCCATGGTCAGGGCGGGGAGAGGGTCGTCTGGATCTCGCGATGCAGCCAGGCGCTCGCGAGCTGCCAGTCCCGCTTCACCGTGGCGGGCGAGATCCCGAGCGCCCGGGCGGTCTCCTCGATGGACAGGCCGGCATAGAATCTGGCCTCCACCACGCCCACCTGGCGCTCGCTCACCCGCGCGAGCCGGTCGAGCGCCTCATGCAGCGCGATCACCTCGTCCGCCACCTCCTCCGCGACCGGATTGAACTCATCGATCGACACCGTGGCCGCTCCTCCACCGCGCTTCGCGGCGCGACGCCGCTCCGCGTAGTTCACCAGCAAATGGCGCATCGCTTTCGCCGCAACCGCGAGGAAGTGACTGCGGTCGTTCCACTGCGCCCCCTCCTGGTCAACGAGCTTGAGGTAGACCTCGTGCACCAGCGCCGTGGTATCGAGCGTCGTGTCGCCGCTCCACCGCCGCCGCTGCGCCTGCGCAAGCCGGTGCAGTTCGTCGTACACCAGCGCGAAGACCTCGTCCAGCGCGGCACGGTCGCCCTGCTGCGCCAGGCGCAGCCGCTCGGTGATGTCCGGCGAGGAGGCCATGCACGAGAAGCTGCAGGCCGTCTCCACTCCGGTCAACAGGATCGCGCGGCCGAACGGCTCACACCTGCGGAGCCGCCACCGCTGTCGCACTCCCCTGCCCCGTCAGTCGGAGGCAGTCATCTAGCATCATCCAGAGAACGTCCCGAACTCCAGGATGACGATCAGGCCGTTCAGCTCCGCCAGGCAGCATCGGGGGCCTCGAGACGCGCAGGTTCTCGACGCGCGGCTCGGCGACGCCGGCCCGCGTTTCGCCCCGGAGCGTCGTGGCCGCCTGGTCGAGCCACACGGCGGCCACGGCGTCCGGCGTCACCTACGAGCAGGACAGGGTGAACGTGTCGAGGTTCATGGTGCACGAGAAGTTCGTCGTCGTGCTCCCGATCGTGTGCTGCCCCGTCAGGCTGATGGATTGCGTGGCGGACGACGGGTCGTACGCGTAGGCCATCCCACCACGCACTTCATCGACCACTCCGTCGGCCGTGATCTTGAAATTCACGATGGCGGACCGCATCTGCGGATCACCGAACGGGTGCACGATCAGATCCAGGCCGGTGATGTCTAGCCTGCATCCGTCGTCCGTCTCGATCCACGTGTTCTCTCGGGTGATGGTGACCCGGTAACTGGGAGTCGAGCTCGGGGCCGCGGAGTTTCCCAGGCCGATCACACTGAACGTCCCTTCGCCCATTCGTGCAGTGGTCTGGATATGGAACATGTCCCATGCCGCGATGCACACGTCGCCTTTCACCATGCCATCGTCGCAACCGGTGAGCGGATCGATCGTACCGCGGAATTGGATCTCCGATCCCGACCGGCCGTCCATGTCCAAGTCGAATCCGAAGGCGCCGGTGGTCAGGTTGAGGGACCGGTCACCAACCGTGGTGTCGGTACCACTGGCCAGCCACGTCATGAGATCGTCGAAGCCGTCCATCATGGTGAGGAACCCGGCGACACAGGTGCCCGAGCAGCCCGTGAGCAGATTGAAGGTCGCCTCTTCCTCGGGATCGAGAACGGCGTCTCCCTCTCCGCCGCATGACACGGTGGAGAGGAGCGCGCACACCAGAACGCTGGTCAGGAATCGATTTTGGCCGGTCATCTGAACCTCCTGCACGAGTCGGCTGTTCCCACCCTCTGTCCGAGAAGTGGGACAGGAGGGTCCGTGGTATCCGTCTTCTGTTCATGGCACAGGAAACCGGTGTGAATCGGCTCACCGGGAAGAGAACTGCGGGTTGGCTGAGCGCGGCGAGGACTCGCCGGGGCCTCACCGAGGCCGTCACAGCCGGCGTGCGGCCAGCCCCGGCGCTCGACTCCGATCCACCCGAGGTGGAGTCGAGATCGCCCCAGACGGCTAAGCCGTTTCAGGTCAATGTGTTGATTTCGTGCCGAGCCCGGAGTAGCAAACTGCGCACCAACCCGGGTTTGATCGGGACGAGAGGTTCCGGACAGTGTCCGTCTTGCTAGCGATCCCCTCTACCTGTCGCGCCGGTGGTCCAGCCGGCCAACTGCGATCCCACGGGGAGCCTTCGCACTCTGACACCGGTGGCGCTGAAGATGGCGTTGGCGAGCGCCGCCCCGGCCGGCGGGACCCCCGGCTCCCCGATCCCGCCGGGCAACCCCTCGCTCTCCACGATGTGCACGTCCACCACGCGCGGCGCCGCGCGCATGCGCGTGACGGGGTAGTCATGGTAGTTGCTCTGCACCACGCGCCCGTCGGCAAAGGTGATCTCGCTGTAGAGCGTGTTGCTCATGGCCATGATGAGCGCGCCCGCCATTTGCGAACGCACCCGGTCGGGGTTGGCCACGAAGCCGGCATCCACCGCAACGGTGGCCCTGGGCACGCGGACGGTGCCGTCGGGCAGGACCTCCACTTCCACGACCGCGGCGACGTACGAGAGGAAGCTGCGGTGCATGGCGATGCCGCGTCCCCTGCCCCGCGGCAGCGGGGAGCCCCAGCCACTCTGCTCGGCGGCGAGTTCCACTACGCGTCGGGCGCGGGCGGTGTCGAGCGGATGGTCGGCCCACGTAGCGCCGTAGTTGCTGGCCGGCGCCACGAGGCCGGCCGCCGAGAGGTCCACCTGCCGGTCGGGTCCGATGAGGGCGAGCAGGAACGCCGCCGGGTCCTTGCCCGTGGCGTGGGCCAGCTCGTCGACGAACGATCCGATGGCAAACCCGTGGTGAACGGCGTTCACGCTGCGGTACCACCCGATGCGGCTGTGCGCCACGGCCGGGCAGATCTCGACGCTCATGTTGGGGACGTGGAACGGAATGTCGCTCGCGCCGTTGGTGAGCTCGTCCGGCTCGGCACCGGTGACGCCGGGCGCGAACGTCGCCGCGATGGCGGGATATGCCGAGCGGTGTGTCCACGCGGTGACCGTGCCCTGCGCATCGAGCCCCGCCTCGAGGCGGTGCGCGGCGGCGGAGTGGTAGTAGCTGTGCCGCAGGTCGTCCTCGCGCGTCCACTGCACGCGCACCGGGGCGCCCACCTCACGGGCGAGCCACGCCGCCTCGCACACGAAGTCGGGCTTCGACTTGCGGCCGAAGGCCCCGCCCAGGAGCGTGACGTGCACGGTCACCTGCGCCACGTCGAGTCCGAGGTACCCGGCGATGGTCTTCCGCGCGTCCACCGGCGACTGCGTGGGCGCCCACGCCTCGACCGTGCCGTCGCGCACGCGCGCCACCGCGGCCACGGGTTCCATCTGGGCGTGCGACAGGTGGGGCACGTAGTACTCGCCCACGATCCGGCGACTGGCGGAGGCCAGGGCCTGCGCCGCGTTGCCGTTGGTGCGACCGGCCCTGCCGGGTTTGCGTACGGCCTCCGCGAGCGCAGCCTGGTAAGCGGCGCTCTCGTAGTCGGCGTTGGCGCCATGGTTCCACGTGATGCGGAGCGCGTCCCGGCCCCGGATGGCGGCCCAGGTGTTCCGGGCGACCACGGCAACACCGCCCAACGGGAGAAACCCGCTCGGCAGGGGTGCGCCGGGGACCCGGACCACCCGCTCCACACCGGGCACGGCGAGCGCCGCGCTGTCGTCCAGGCTCGCCACCGTCCCACCCCACACGGGCGGGCGGGCGAGGACCGCGGTCTTCATGCCCGGCAAGATGACGTCGGCGCCGTAGCGCGCCGTGCCGCTTGTCATGGGACCCAGGTCGATGGAGGTCATCTGCTTGCCCTGCCACCGCCGCTCGCCGGGCTGCTTGATGCGCACGCGCTCTGGCCCGGGCATCGGCATGGTGCGAGCCGCGGCCACGAGGGCGCCGAAGGTCCGCGTGCGCCCCGTGGGCACGTGCACCACCTCGTGCTGCTGCGCCTTCACCTCGGTCGGGCTCACGCCCCATGCCTGCGCCGCCGCGTCCTCGAGCAGCGCCCGCACGGTGGCCCCCGCCTCGCGGTACGTGCGCAGGAAATCGCGGATGCTCGTGGAACCGTCGGTGTTCTGGTTGCCGTATTTCTCGTCGCCGTCGGCCTGCTCCACACGGCACCTGGCCCAGTCGGCCTCCATCTCGTCGGCGATGATCATGGGCATGGTGGTGCGGATGCCCTGCCCCATCTCCGAGCGGTGGCAGATGAGCGTCACGACTCCATCCTCGGCCACGGACACGTAGACCGCGGGCGACCACGGCTCGGCTGCGAGCGGGCGGGCGGCGGCGTCCAGCCGCCGGACGCCCTCGGGACCGACGACGATCACCAGGCTCCCCGCTCCCAGCAGCTGCAGGAATTCCCGGCGGTGCAGCAAGTCGCGCGCGGTCATCGCTGTCCCTCCGCCGCCTTGATGGCCGCGCGAATGCGTGGGTAGGTCCCGCACCGGCAGAGGTGCCCGTTCATCGCGGTGTCGATGTCCTCGTCGGTTGGCGTGGGCTTCTGCGTGAGCAGCCACGCCGCCTGCATGATCTGCCCAGGCTGACAGTACCCGCACTGCGGCACGTCGATCTCCCGCCACGCCACCTGCACCGGGTGCTCCCCTCGGGGGTGCAGCCCTTCGATCGTGGTGACGGTGGCGCCCTCGAGCGTCTGCATCTGCCGCTGGCAGGCGCGCGCGGACTGGCCGTCCACGTGTACGGTGCAGGCACCGCACAGCGCGAGGCCGCAGCCGTACTTGGTGCCGGTGAGCGCCAACTCGTCCCGCAGGAACCAGAGGAGCGGCATGGTCGGGTCGCCGTCGAAGCTACGGCGAGTTCCGTTGACGGTGAGCGTAATCATGGACCTCTCGAGCAGTCGTCGTGCGCTGGGGGGAAAACGGGATTCGACCCCGCCGAATCTACGCGCGCGGGGGCGAGTCACAAGGCGAACGCCGGGATCGGCGCCGGGACGGTGTGCGCGACCGGCCACATCGCCTGGGGTGGGGGCCGTCGTCGGTCAGTCTCCCCTCAGCTCTACGACCACGAGACGCTGAGGCGCGCGTCGGGTCCGGGCGGCGCGCTTCTTGCCCTTCGACCCAGGGTCCCGTAGTATGACGACTAGCCGGTCCAGCCCGGCTTTCCAATTGAGGTCATCACCCCGGAGGGGTCCCATGAAACGGACTGCTGTTCTGTTGCTGCCCCTGGTGGCGCTGGCGTGTGTGGACACGAACGCGCCGGTCTCGGTGGACGACGGGCCGCAGGCGGCCCTGACGGGTGCCCAGCAGGGCGGCCCCGAACGGGTCGTGGCAGGGCGGGTACTCGCCGCGTTCGCCGATGCGACCGACCCCGCACAGGTGGCGGGCGAGTTCGGCCTCCAAATCGAGGGCCTGGGCGCACGGAGTGCCTTCACGATCCTGCGGGGCGTCCCCGCGGGGAACGAGCGCGCCGTGGCAGCCAGGCTCCGGACCGATCGGCGGGTCATCTACGCGGAGCCCGACTACCTCCGCCAGCCCACCACGATCGATAGCCGCCTGTGGGCGTTCTACAACCCGGGCGGGCTGATCGTGCGGTACACGAGCGGTCGCAACCGGAACAAGCCCGTCCCCGGCTATGTGTCGGTGGCCGACGCCGATGAGGACAACGTCGAGGGTTACGCGGCGGGCGGGAGTGCGGTGGTGATCGGGAGCATCGACACCGGGGTCGAGTTCGGGCACCCGGAGTTTCTGTCGGGGCAGCTGATCGCCGGGCAGGATTGGTACGATGGTGACAGCGACCCGAGCGATGGAGACGGTCACGGGACGCACACGACCGGGACGATGGTTGGCCGGACCGTCGGCGTGGCCGGCGTCGCCGGCGCCGGCCCGAACGTGCAAGTGCTCGTGCAGCGCGTCTGCGGTGCGCTCGGCTGCCCAACATCAGCCATCGTCAGCGCCATCTACGCGGCGGCGGACTACCCGGGCATGGTGGCCATGAACATGAGCCTGGGCGGCGGCTCGCTGTCGCAGTCCGAGGCCACGGCCATCGCCTACGCGGCCAGCAAGAATGTCCTGGTGATCGCTTCGGCGGGCAACGACGGCACCGGTACCGTGTCTTGCCCGGCCTGCGACGCCAACGCGATTTCCGTGGCGGCAAGCGACTGGCTCGACCAGCACGCGTACTACACCAACTGGGGCTCCGGTCTCGACATCACCGCCCCGGGCGGCGAGATGTACTCGAACACGACGGACGAGGCGGGCATCTACAGTGCCTACAGGGGCGGCGGGTACGCGTACCTCCAAGGCACGTCCATGGCCGCACCCCAGGTCAGCGGCACGGCGGCAATCGTGGCCTCGGTCACCGGTCTGCGCGGTGCCGCCCTCCGCAGTCGCATCGAAGGCACCACCGACGATCTGGGCGCCTCCGGCTACGACACCAACTTCGGGCACGGCCGGCTCAACAGCTATCGTGCCGTCACCGGCAACACGCTCACCAACGATCCCGGCGGCAGCGGCGGCGGCACCCTGGCGGCGGCGTTCTCGTACTCGTGCGGCGGGAGCACGACCTGCACGTTCGACGGCAGCAACTCGACCAGCGCCACGAGTTGGAGCTGGACGTTCGGGCACGACAACGCGAGTGACACGGGCGTGTCGGTCACGCACGCGTTCCCTGGCGCAGGGAACTTCGACGTGACCCTCACGGTCGGTGACGGCAGCGGCACGGATGCCACCACACAGACGGTGTCGTGCAGCGCGAAGGGGAAGCGGATCCGCTGCGGCTAGCAGCTCGAAGGCTGTGCGGAGGGCAGAAGGCAGTGCAGAAGGCAGAATGCAGAACACGAGGGGGGAGCGCTCGGTGCTCACCCCCTCTTCGCTTGCTCGACCGCCTGGTCACCTATCGGCCGAGCCGAGGCCCCCGCACACCCCACCGAGTCGACGCGCTCACGGGCGAGTCACAAGGAGAACCAGTGCAAGCGACCGGGCTCGTCTATTGACGAAAACCGGCGGGCGGGATGGGCGCCCGGACGGTGTTGGCGACCGGGCGCAGCGTCTGCAGGTAGGCGAACAGCGCGCGGAGGTCGTCGTCGGTCAGCCGTCCCGTCAACTCCCACGGCATCGGCGGCAGGATCGGTCGCCCGACGCCCGCGTGCTTCCCCGTGCGCATCGCCGCGGTGAAGATCTCGGCCGTCCATCCCGCGAGGCCCGTCGCGTCGGGCGTGAGGTTGGCGGCGAAGCTCACGCCCCACGGTCCTGCCCACGCGGTCAGGTCGTTCGAGAGGAGCCCTCCCCAGGCGGTCGGCCCGATCACCCCAGCCGGAATCGGCGGCACCGCGTCGCCGGCCGGGTGGCCGGCCATGAGACGGGTGGTGTCGAGCACCGGCCCCGTTGCGGTGAACAGCTTCGGCGTATGGCAGTCATTGCAGTGGCCCGCCACGGTCAGGTACTCCCCGCGTTCCACCAGGGTCATCGCGGCGTCGGCCGCGGGCTCCGGTGGGGCGCAGGCACCCGCCGCCATTAGTGGAACGACGAGCAGGCACCATCGTGCCAACCCGCGGGTGAGCAGTGCATCGCGCATGTGTCTTCCTCCCTCTGAGACCATCTCGCCGTCCGCGGCTGGCTGGGTTCCGGCCGGTCGGCGTCGTGCCGCCGAGTTCGCTGGGGCGGCCGCGTAGCCGCCAAACGTACGGCCAGCGGTGGCCGGGTCAAGAGCGGCCCGCGCCACCCGGGTTCCCGACCGTCGTGCGATCGCCGCGCTGTCACGCGCGATGACAGCGACCGACGTATGCCCTAGCACCCGCGTCGACCGACCATCAACGCGCGGTCATTGGGGCGGGGCGACGTTGGTCATCGTCTCCGAGATCACCCACCACTGCCCCTCCTTCCTGACCGCGATCCACGTGTACTTGCTCTTGCGATCGGTGCTGCTGTCGATGACGAGCGCCACGTCACCATGGATACGGATGACGTCGTGCAGGACCTCGAAGGCATCGAACTTGGCCTTCATGATCCCCTCGATAAGGCTGTTCGATCGAGTGTGCGCCCCGACGCGAAGGTCACCAGGAACCGTTCGTCCAGGATGCGCTCGAGCGCCGGCCGATCGTGCCGCACCTCGGCATCGATCCACGCGTCGTCCAGCGCAACGATCTCCGCCTCCGCGCTCGCTCCGGCGGCCTGTGCCGCACGGGCACACGGACCCATGAGGAGCACAGCCACGGTCATCAGGACCGAGCGCATCACATGCGGTCGCCAGAGTCCGGCCCCCGCTAGTGATGATTCCAGATGGTCACGCCACCGACTACGCGGTCAGGACGGCTTTCCTGCCGCTCGAGGCAGGCATCTATCTCCAAGATCTCTCCGCAACGGGTGGTGCGGTGTGGCGCGCCGACTCGGAGACGGCATCGTCGGATTCACGTACCATAGCCAAGATCGCAGCGATCTGGCCTAATGCCCCCCCTCCAGTACCTCCACCACCCAGATATCACTCTGCCGGTTGTCAATCGTGAAGTAGATGCGACGGCCATCGGTCGTGAACTCCTGGCGCCCAGAGGGGCGAGACGGATCGTCGAAGGTCACCAGCAGGCGCGGTGTTCCGCCCTCGGCGGGGGGGCAACGGGCAGCGGCCAACTCGGGCTTGGGGTTCGAATCTCCCGCCCTCCGCGCAGGCGCACGCAGGAGTTAGACTCCGTGCTGGGGACGTCCCTCCCCACCGGCGGAAGCGACGGGGCCCGGGCTGCCGCAAGCCGCACCAACCCTGGCGCAACGGCCCGCCAACGCCCATTGTATTGCAGCCTAAGGAAACCGCGCCATGACCGTTCCCTACTTGATCATCTCCGACCCACCGCACCATGTGGACGATCCCACGCCAGCGGTCCCGGTCTTCACGCTGAGCGCAGCCGAGATCCGGATGAAGGTGAACTATCCGGTGCCCGAGATCTGGGTTGTTGACGGAGACGAGCGGCGCATCGAGGGAGCGCTCGAGCTACTGAAGGGCAGCGGCTTCAGCGTGATCGCCGCGCCGGGGAGCGCCATCGCGGACGTGCCCGATGCGACCGCCGTCAGTACGTTCGAGTTTGGGCCCGGCGGACTCACCCTCAGGAGCGGATCCGAGGAGGCGGTGCTCCCGTACGACGCTTCGGTCGTGGCGGTCTTCTGCCAACCCCTGGCTCCCCCTCAGCTGTCCCGACCCTCGAGTTCGGCGCTCTCCGCCCGTGTCTCCCATTTCGTGGACGTCACCGAGAGCGACCGCCGGTCGGGCGATCAGCCCGCAGCCGACACGGCACCGATGGCGTTTCTCGATTTGTACACGATGGCCGACGGTCCGTCGCGCCATTTCCGATTCGCCCAGGACGCCGTGGACTTCGCCGGCCTCCGCGCGCCCTCCCGCCGGGCGAGCGACAATCTGCTCCAGCTGGTCGCGGAGTATCAAGGCAGTTTCCCGCAGGCGATCCTGGACCGCCGCTGCGTCGCGATGCGAGTGCGGCGCAACGCGATGGTCGCGGGCCAGACGCCATCCGATCCGATCGGCGGCGTCTCCGATCCCGCAGGACGCAGGAAGGGATTTTCGTTCGGCACGACGACGTTGTTGAAGTTGCTCGAGTCGATTGCCCCACGTCTGAAAGCCATGGACCAGCTCGAGCTGTCGTCTCGCCTCGTCTACCTGACCTACCGGCAGCGCTCCGCCACCGCAGCGCGCGCCTGAGCGCGGACGCCCGGGTCAGGACGACCCCTGCGTCTCGAGCAACGAACCCCGCCTCCCCGGCTCGACGGCCGGTCGCGCCGTGCCACTCCCAACGGGGGACCTCCGAGCGCCCACATTCCTAGTGGCTATTCATAGCGGAGTGCGTCGATCGGATCGAGTCGGGCGGCCCGGATGGCAGGCAGGAGGCCAAAGACGATACCGACTGCCGAGCAGAACAGCAGTCCGATGACGGCCCATTCCATGGGGACATTGTTGTCGAACGGAACGAAGAACGTCATGACATTGCCCAGACCGAACCCCAGGA
>JAOUDR010000543.1 GCA_029859185.1 Gemmatimonadota bacterium | reverse complement strand
CACCATCACGGTGCGCACACCCGACTCCGATCTTGACGTCATGCTGAATCGTTGGGCCCTCTACCAGTCGCTGTCGAGCCGGATATGGGCGCGCATGGGGTTGTACCAGAGCTCGGGGGCCTTTGGTTTCCGTGATCAGCTCCAAGACGGGATGGCCCTGGTCTACGCGGAGCCGGGCCTTGCGCGGGAGCACCTGCTGCGGGCCGCCGCGCGGCAGTTCGTGGAAGGGGATGTGCAGCACTGGTGGCATCCCCACACCGGCCGAGGTGTCCGCACCCGGTTCTCCGACGACCTCGTCTGGCTGCCATTTGCCGTCGAGCAGTACATCCGCACCACCGGTGATGCGACCGTGCTGGACGAGGTGGTGCCGTTCCTCGCGATGCGCCCGCTCCAGCCGGGTGAGCACGAGATCTACGATGCGCCGCAGATTGCCGATGAGCGCGCGAGCCTCTACGAGCACTGCGTGCGCGCCCTCCGCCACGCCTGCACCCGCGGCCGCCACGGACTCCCCCTGATCGGGACGGGCGACTGGAACGATGGCTTTTCGCGGGTCGGTGTGGGGGGGGACGGGGAGAGCGTCTGGCTCGCCTGGTTCCTGATCACCAACTGCCGTGCCTTTGCCGGGCAGGCGGAGGAGCGCGGCGATCACGCCGTGGCCGCCGAGTTCCGGAAGGAGGCGGATCGCTATGTGGCCGCCGTGGAGGCACATGGGTGGGATGGTGCCTGGTATCGCCGTGCCTACTACGACGATGGCACGCCACTGGGCTCAGCAGGGGCCGATGAGTGCCGAATCGACTCCATCGCCCAGAGCTGGAGTGTCATCTCGGAGGCGGGGCAGCCCGCCCGGCAGACGCAGGCGATGGCGTCGCTCTATGCGCACCTGGTCCGCAGCGATGCCAATCTCGTCATGCTGCTGACGCCGCCGTTCGATCAGGGCACCCACGATCCGGGATACATCAAGGGGTACCTCCCCGGCGTGCGGGAGAACGGGGCGCAGTACACCCATGCGGCACTCTGGGCCGTGCAGGCGGCGGCGATGCTCGGCGACGGAGAACGGGCGTACGACCTCTATCGGATGCTCAACCCGCTCACCCACACGGCCACGGCGGAGGGAGTCGCCGTGTACCAGGTGGAGCCGTACGTGGTCGCGGCGGACATCTACACCGCGGCCGAGCATGTCGGGCGCGGAGGGTGGACCTGGTACACCGGATCGGCGAGCTGGATGTATCGCGTCGGGCTTGAGTCACTGCTCGGGTTCACGAAGCAGGGGGACACTCTCACGATCGTGCCGTGCGTCCCCGCCGCCTGGCCCCGGTTTGAAATCGACTACCGGCATGGGCGGAGCCTCTACGCGATCCGGGTCGAGCGGCCCGCCGACATCAGAACGCATGGCGCCGACGTGACCGTCGACGGCGTTTCTGTGGCGGACGGGATCATTCGATTGGTGGATGACGGGGGACGGCATGAGGTGGTGGTGAGAGGCAGGGAAGGGCCGCGTTCCACATCGTGACTGTGTCACTCTCGCCCTCCCGCTCGTCACGATGGGTAGACCATCCACTGCGAGCGGGAGTCGGGAATGCGGGATCAGCACCGCAGCAAGCAGGAACTCACTCACGAGAACACCGACCTCCGCAAGCAGGTCGCTGATCTGAAGCAGGCCGCTGCGGAGCGTCGAAGGGTGGAGGACACCCTGCGGCACAATGCCGAACTGCTTCGCTGCCTCCTCGATCAGGCCCCGCATCCGCTCTGCCTCCTCGACAGCAACGCCTCGCCGCTGCTCGCGAACCGAGCGTTCGTCGAGTTGCTGGGATACCAGTCGCCGGGGGAACTCGTCCGCCTGGGCGCCGCGCTGGGGCTGATCATTGGCGACGAGTCGCCCGGGATCGAATCCCCGGCGCCGATCACCAGGGAGATCACCTTCCGCCGAAGCGACGGAGCCGGTTTGACGGCTCCTGTCCGCTCGACCGTCGTGCCCCGCACCGATTACCTCGCCATCACGGTCCTGACCAACCAGCAATTGGCCTGATCCCTCCCGGTCGCCCCGCTGCGTACTACATTGAAGCGTGACTATTCCCTCGCGTCCCACGCTGGTCCGCGCCCTCGGCCGGCGCGATCTGACCGCCTTCGCCGTCAACCGCGTCATCGGCGGCGGCATCTTCGGCATCCCCGCCGTCCTCTACCTCGCCGTCGGTCCCTGGAGTGTGGGTGCGATCCTCCTGGCCGGCATCGTGGTGCTCGGCATCACGCTCTGCTTCGCGGAAGTGGGGAGCGCGTTCGAGGCCACCGGCGGCCCCTATCTCTATGCGTATGAGACCTTCGGTCCAGCCGTCGGGTTTGAAGTCGGATGGCTGATGTGGGTCACCCAGCTTGGCGGATTTGCGGCGGTCACCAATCTCTTCGTGGACTATCTCGGCTGGTTCAATCCGGCACTCTCCAGCGGCCCCGCGCGGATCGTGATCATCACGGGGATCGTCACGGTGTTGACCGCCGTCAACGTGCTCGGTGTGCGCCGGGCCGGCACGGTCAACAACTTCTTCACGGCAGCCAAGCTGGTACCCCTCGCACTGTTCGTCCTGGTCGGGCTCTTCTACGTGGACCCGGCGCTCCTGATGCCGACGGCCACGCCCAGCGCCCCGGCGCTCGCCAGCGCCGTCCTGCTCGCCATCTACGCGTTCAGCGGATTCGAGGTCCTCGGCGTCCCGAGCGGTGAGGTCCGGGATCCAGACCGGACCGTTCCCTTTGCCCTCCTGGCAGGCCTCACGATTGTCGCGCTGGTGTATGTCGGCGTCCAGGTTGTGGCCGTCGGCACGCTTTCGGATCTCGGGAACTC